>NZ_JBHJQP010000126.1:0-24035 GCF_042262625.1 Streptomyces sp. NPDC056347
GACCCACGGCCGGGAGTTCCTCTTCGCCACGAACGGACCAACGAGCAACCGAACCGACAGTCACATGACCAACAGCTTCTGTTAGGACCTCTAAGGGCTGTCCCGTAACTGCTACCGGCGGCCTGACGGGACAGCCTATGGCCGGACGCACCGCGCCAGCTGGCCGTACTTCATGCCGCTGGAGTAGAGCTGCCCCTCGTGGTTACGCCCCATGAACTTGATGCCGTTGGTGCGCCGCTCCACGAGAGTCAACTGGAGGATCTGGGTGCCGCGCTTGGTCGAGAACTCGAGGAGATCGTCGGGCTGGAGGTCTTCGGCAAGGACATCAATCGTCATGGTGGGGAGCGTACGACTTGATCGTGACACGGACCGGTGAGGGATGACTTCAGTCGCCTGGGGAGACCGGTCACAGGTGAGATGATCTTGGTGTGGCTGGTGTGATCACGGCATCGGAGCCGTCCTGGGTAACCCCGTTCACCGGGCACAGCCCGCGCGCCTTCGGAAAGCTGGTGATGGTGCTGCGGCGTGGAGGTGCGGACATGGTCCGCAAGGGCCGGCCGTGGAGCCTTCCTCTCGATGACCGGGCACTGCTGGTCGCAGCGTACTGGCGCACGAACCTGACCATGCGACAGCTCGCCCCGTTGTTCGGAGTGTCGAAGTCAGCGGCGGACCGGATCATCGACCACCTCGGGCCGCTGCTCGCTCTCCAGCCCCGCAAGACGGCCGTACGCAGGCACAGGCCACGGCGGGCGGCCTCATGGGCAGCGCGGGCTGCGGCGCGGGGGCTGAGGTCGGTCCTGATGACGTGGTGTCCGGGCAGCGCCAGGCCGATGGCCTGCGTTCCGACGCCGCAGGAACAGTCGAGGACTGCCGCCCGATCCGGGCCGATCAGGGCTTCGCCCTGCCGACGGACGCTCGCATCCCAGTCCGGATAGATCAGGTGGTAGTCATCTGCCAGTCCGTCGTAGAAGCGTGTCACCGAGGTCTCGGGCATGGCCCGAGACTGCCGTTCCTGCTTCCGAAGCCACTTTCGTCCGCCGTCCGTTGCGCAGCGGCCGAGCCACGTCGGCGAACACGCGTCGCTCGAACTGGTTCGCCGGGGGCGATTCTTCGGGTCCGCGAGCATCTCCGTCCGGTCACGGCAGGTGGCGAGCAGGCGCCGGGCCGGGGGTCCGGACGGGCTCCCTCCCCGGCGGACGTGGCGATGCCCAGGCCGTCGGCCAGGCCAGCTCCGCTTCGCTGTGGGAGAACCCGGCACGGACGGGTGGAGCTCCTGCGACACCGGCTCCTCAACGAAGGCCGTCGTGCACGGCCCCCTCCATCGGTGACGGGGGCACCGGTCTGTCCGTGGTCCCGCGGGGCGCCCCGAAGCGCGCCAGGTAGTGCCACACCTTCTTGATCGCCTGGGGGTCATGGCGACCGGCACGTGCAGCGTCTCCGACGATCCGGGGGTCGAGCATGCCATCGGTCGCGATCCGCTCGGCCAGGTCGACGTACTCCTGGCCGCGGTAGCCGGGGTGACGCCGGAGTTCGTCGACCCCGAGCCGGAAGCCGGGGTGCCACTCCACCGGGCAGCCAAGACGTAGTGCCGCGTCCTCGACCGTCGTGTCCCGGAAGCAGGGGTCCAGGACCAGCGCCTCCGCGTGGCGCTGGAGCGTGACCGGTCCGTGCACCTGTGCCTCGATGTAGTCGTCCGGCTCGTCCTGACGATCGGCGAGGGCAAGCTCGACGAGCCCCATGCGGGCCGCAACACCGAAATCCGATGGTTCGAGGAAACTGTCCGGGTAGCAGAACGTGCTCCGCGCCAGTGTCCCGGCAGTCAGCCGGAAGTGGGCCGACCCGAACCGCGGCGCCCCGCCGGCCGGCTTGCGACGGAAGTTCAGCGCCCCGTACACGGGCCGCTCGTGCGCGGTCGCTTCGTCGTACGCTCCGCCGAAGATCCGGCTCTCCCAACTCCATCGGTCGCCGCCCGGATGGGCGGTCAGGCCGCCGTTACTCGTCCCGGTGACGAACTGCGAGTGGTAGACGCCCCCCTCGGCCATGGCGTCCAGGATCGGCTTTCCGTGCAGCAGACGGTCCGGGTGGAAGTTGAGCGTCACCCGCAGCGCCGGGTCCATCGGAGGGCCCGACGCCACTTCCGAGACATGCCGAAGGGCCCGTTCCTGCGCTGTCTGAATGGGTGCGGAGCTCATCAGCACAGTGTTGCCCACCCCGGTCGGCCGACGCACGTGGATTGTGTGCCGGCAGCCGGTTCCAGCGTGACGGAGCATGGATCGGCCGCCGATCGTGGCGGCCACTCAGGAGCATCCTGCACGCCCACCGAGGAGCGGCTCTCCTCCGGCGCAGGACACGATCCTGGCCGTCGTCGCACGAGCCCGGCCCACGGCCCGACTGCGCCGGTGGCATCGCGCTACGGCGAGTCGAACGCACCCGCGCGAGCCGGGACGCGGCTCGACCGAGATGACGCGGCTCGACCGTGATGTCGTTGCAGACGCCGCCGCAGGTCCGGCAGGTGCGCCGGGCCGATCGGCGCTGCCGGAGTTCGACCCGGCCGGACGAAGCCGGGCGTCCCGCCTGCTGCCCGCTCAGCGCCCCGCGGCCAGGCGTCGGAGCAGGGCGACGTCCACGTCCAGCAGGCTGCGGACCACTGTCCGGTGCGGGGAAGGCCTGACGGGGGTGAGAGAGGGAACGGCGAGGACCGTGCACCGGGCGGCCTCCGCGGAGGCGATGCCCGTCGGGCTGTCCTCGACGGCCACGCAGGCGGTCGGTGTGGCGCCCAGCGCGGTGAGAGCCGCTTGGTAGGGGTCGGGGAAGGGCTTGGTGCGGGTGGTTTCGCCGGCGGCGACGGTCGTGGTGAAGCAGTGGCGCCCGAGGGTGGTGAGGACGGTGTCCACGACGGGCCGGGGCGAGGCCGAGACCAGGGCCGTGGGCACGCCCGCCGTGCGGAGCTCCGCCAGGAGCGCCTCGGCTCCCGGGAGCGGGACCACCTCACCTCGTACGAGGTGTGTGAAGCGGCGTTCCAGGGAGGCGGCCAGCCGCGACGGCCGGGATCGGCCGGCCGTGCGGGAGGCTAGATGGGCGGCGGTGTCCTCGATCGCTCGGCCGATGACGTGTGGAAGGTCCGCCGCTGTGAGGGTGAGGCCGAGGTCCGCGGACTCCTCCTCGACCGCCTGTCTCCAGAGGCGCTCGGTGTCGACGAGTGTGCCGTCCATGTCGAAGAGGACTGCCTGCAATTCGTTGTGCACGAAGGCTCCCAGGATGTGTGCTCGGGTGGACCGGGCCGGGGGCGCCTCCTGCCGCCCCCTGGACAGGGTGCGCGGGCAGGTGGAAGGCGCGTGTCCCGCCCGCCTCGCGTCGGCGGTGTCGGAGCCGGTGACGAGGCCGTGGCTCAGCCGGCGTGTTCCCCGGCCGGCGGCCGGGGAGGGGACGCGGGCCGGGGAGGCGGGTCCCTCAGCGGTGAGCGGAGGACGGTTGCGGTGGCCCGGGTCGCCGTGTGGTGCGGCTCGCCGGAGAAGCGGGCGGCAGGGTTGGCGGCGGCCTCGGCGTAGTGGGGAACTCCTCTCGTCCGGTCGCCGGGGCGCCGGTGGATCCGGGCATCGCGTGCGGTGAGCCTCGGCCACTGCTCCGTCCGGGCCGTGGACGAGTCCGTCGGTCACTGCTCGGTGGGCCCGAGGTCGGGTGTGTCACGCAGGTGGACGCGGCGGGTGGCGGTGGCGTGGAGTTCGAGGACGGTGACCTCGTTGGGTCCGGGCCTGAGGACCGGCCCGGGAACGTACAGGCTGCGCTGGGGGCCTCGGGACCAGTAGCGGCCCAGGGGGAAGCCGTTGATCCAGGCGACGCCCTTGGTCCATCCGTCGAGGTGGAGGAAGGTGTCGGCCGGCTCGTCCACGGTGAGGACGCCGTGGTGGAACGCGGGGCCCACCGGGTGGTGGGCCGGACCCGCGGGCCCATGGGCGAAGGCGCTGGGGCGGTCGAGGGGCAGGGCACGGCTGCGCCAAGCCGCGGGCGGGCGGCCGTTGACCGTCGTACGGCCGAGGAGGCCCTTGCGGTCATGGAGCCCGGGCCCGTAGTTGACGCGGCCCTGGTTCTCCACGAGTACGGCGAGCCGGGCTCCGGGGCGCGGCACGGTGAAGGCGAGGGTGTGCTCGTGGTTCTCGCGTTCCAGGACTCCGACCGGCTGACCGTCGACGAAGACCTGGGCACGGTCGTGGACCTGCTCGACATGCAGGACGGCCGGGCCGGGTGCGGGCAGTTCGGTCTCGTGGAGGACGAATCCGAAGGGCTGGCCCAGTTCCTCCATGGTCAGCGGCCGGTCTGCGGTCACCGGGGTGCCGAGCGTGTCGGCCTGCTCCAGCAGCCCGGCGGTGCGGGTGAGTTCCACCGGGCCGAAGGCGGCCTTGGGGGCCGCGGGAGGCAGCGGTTCCACGGGGACGGGGGCGTGTCGGGCGATGACCTCGCGGAAGGCCTCGTACTTGGGAGTGGGGTCACCCGCTTCGTCGAGGAGGGCGTCGTAGTCGTAGGAGGTGACGGTGGGGCGGTACGTGCCCTTGTCGTTGGCGCCATTGGTGAAGCCGAAGTTGGTTCCGCCGTGGAACATGTAGATGTTGACGGAGGCGCCCGCGGAGAGCAGCCGGTCGAGGTCGGCGGCGGCGTCGGCCGGGTCGCGGCGGGTGTGGATGCCGCCCCAGCGGTCGAACCAGCCGATCCAGAACTCCGTGCACATCAGCGGGCCGTGCGGCCGCAGCTCGCGCAGGGCGGCGAGTCCGGCGGTGACACGGCTGCCGAAGCTGGCGGTCGGCAGGACCCCGTCGAGGCTGCCGCGTGCGAGGTCGGCGGGCTGGTCGCAGGTGAACAGGGGTACGTCCACACCGTGGCGGCGCAGCATGGCAGTGAGTTCGGCGAGGTAGGCGGTGTCGTCGCCGTGGGCGCCGTACTCGTTCTCGACCTGGAGGGCGAGGATCGGCCCGCCGTTGCTTCCCAGGTAGGGCCGGAGCGGGGTCAGCAGGGATTCGAAGTAGGTGTCGACCGCCCACAGGAAGCGGGGGTCGCCGCTGCGCAGGACGATCCCCTCCTCGGCGAGCAGCCAGGAGGGCAGACCTCCGCCCTCCCATTCCGCGCAGATGTACGGGCCGGGCCGGAGCAGGACATGCAGTCCTTCGGCGGCCGCGGCGTCGAGGAACCGGGGCAGGTCGAGACCTCCGTCGAGGCGGAACTCCCCGCGGTGCGGGGCGTGCAGGTTCCACGGGACGTAGGTCTCGACCGTGTTGAGGCCCAGCAGTCGCGCCTTGCGGAGTCGGTCGGCCCACTGCTCGGGATGGACTCGGAAGTAGTGCAGGGCTCCGGAGATGATCCGGAACGGTCGGGCGTCGAGACGGAAACCGTCATCGGCGATCTCCAGCAGGGGCATGGCTGTGGTGCTCCTCAGAGGGTACGGATCTGTTCGGTTCAGCCCAGCGGGCGGCACAGCAGGGCGTCGGGGACTCCGCCGTGGTTCCACTTCCAGGTGTAGGCGACACCCGCGAGGTACTCGTTGTCGGCGCACTGGCCCTTGTAGTGGCCCGGCGCCCAGTCGCTGCCGGTCGATCCGCCGGTGGCGGGGCGGTTGTCACCGCTGTCGAACCAGACCGCGCGGCCGTTGGTGGGCAGGGAGGCGGCGGCCGGGGCGCACAGGAGGGCCGACATGGCGTTCCTGTTCACGCTGTAGCCGACCGCGAAGGTGTTGGCGGGGCACTGGAGCTTGTTGTAGCCGCTCGCCCAGTCGCCGCCGGTGACGTACCGTTCGTCGGTGACGGCGGTCCAGGCGCCGCTGCCCTTCGCCGGCTGTCCGGCGTCGGTGCACAGGCCCCGGCTGTTGCCGCGGCCGAGGCCGGTGAGCCGCTGGCTGTCGGGGCAGTTGCCCTTGCGGTTGCCGACGGACCAGTCGGGTTGGGCCAGCTTGGTGGCGGAGACGTTGTAGTCGGCGTAGTCCAGGTTCAGCATGTTCCAGCGGGGTGCGGGGGCGATCGGACCGGTCCGGCCCGGGGCGTTGACCAGCTTGTTCCATTCGGTGGCGCGCCAGTCGCCGGTGTCCATGACGCCGAGCCGGGTTCCGTCGGCGCTGTAGTTGACCATGGCCCAGTTGTCCTGCGGGGTGCCGTTCGCGTCGGTCCAGCCGACCAGGGGCCAGATGGCGAAGTCGGTGTCGTTCTTCACCAGGATGTCGGTGAAATTGGCGAACCAGGCGCGTTCCCTGGCATCGGGTTCGCCGCGGCCGGCGGCCCCGAACTCGCTGATCCACACGGGTGCGGTGAAGTGCTGGCCGGACCGGGTGACGAACAGGGCCTGGTCGTCGACGACCTGGGCGAGCTGCGCGGGGGTGAGTTCCTCGTAGCGCGGGTCGTGGGTCTCGCCGGTTCCGGTGGCGCCGGTGTGGTTGGGGCCGGTGTAGCCGTAGAAGTGGGCCGCGTAGACGAGTTTGTCGGAGCGGATCAGGGTGTTGGAGAGGGTGGCGACCGGGGTGAGGGTCGGACGGCCGTGCGGGGTCACGTCGGTCGGGATGCCCTGCCAGTTGATGCCTTCCATGACGACGAGCATGTCCGGGTTGGCCTGGAGGATCTTGTTGCCCGCCTCTTCCAGGGCCTTGTTGAGGTCGTGGTCGTCCCCCCAGCCCCAGTTGGGGTCGTCCCAGGTGTCGCGGCGGACCTCGTTGCGCAGGTCGGCTCCGACGACCCGCTTGTCGTTGCGGTAGCGCTTGGCGAGGAACACCCAGTCGTCGACCCACTGCTGGGTCGACTGGCCGCTGTTCCAGCGCTCGTTGCCGTCCAGTCCGCAGCAGAACCGGTAGCTGGTGGTGTGGTTGTTGAGGATGACGGCGAAGCCGTCCGCGGTCAGGGCCGCGACGACGGCGTCGAGGACCTGGAGCGGGGTCTTCCCCTTGAGCTGCGGGTTGGCGGTGACGGCCGAGTCGGGAACGGTGCTCGTGTCGTGGATGAGCGCGTTGGCGAACGGGAGCCGGATGCTGTTCAGGCCCAGGGTGTGGAAGTCGGACAGGATCTGGGCGATCGGCTTCCGGTCGAGGCCGAGCGGGATGTTGTGCGACATCTGCCGCGCCTGGTGGTTGGCCACGTCGCCGACGTCGCCACTGCCGCTCCAAGTCCCCTGGGCGCCCGCCCAGTTGCCGGACTTGAGTTTGAACCGGTCGCCGTCGGCGTCGACGACGTACCGGTCCCGGGTGGACAGCGGTCCGGTCCATGAGGCGGCGAGCTGGGCGCCGGTGAGGACAGTGGGTGACGCCGGTGTCGCCGCCGACGTCACCGGGTCGGCCGCGGCGGCGGTGGGGACGAAGGAACAGAGGAGGAGCGCGGACGAAGCGGCGAGAGCCGCGGTCGCGCGTCGGAGCGGAGTGATGCGAGGTGTCACGGAGAAGCTCCTTGCGGGTGGGGGGATGGTGCCTGCCTGTCGCGTGATGCGGGATGGTGCGGTGGTTCAGCCCTTGAGGCCGCTGGTGGCGATGCCTTCGACGATGTGACGCTGGGCGACGAGGAACATGACGACCAGGGGGGTGATGGTGACGACGGCGCCGGCGAAGAGTCCGGGCAGGTTGATGGTCTGTGAGGTGAGGAAGGTGGACAGGGCGATCTGCGCGGTCCAGGCGGAGGGGTCCTGGCCGATGACCAGTGGCCACAGGAAGGAGTTCCAGCTCTCGATGAAGGACAGCGCCCCCAGCGAGGCGATCATCGACCCGGAGCTCGGCAGGGCGATCCGGCGGTAGATGCCGAGCCAGCCCAGGCCGTCCATGCGTCCGGCGTCCTCGATCTCGCTCGGGAACTGGAGATAGAAGTTGCGGAACAGCAGGACCGCGAACGGGTTGAACAGTCCGGGCGCGATGATGCCCCACAGGGTGTTGACGCCGCCCATGGAGCCGACGACGACGAAGGTCGGCACGAAGGTGACCGAACCGGGGATCATCAGGGTCGCGACCACCAGGCCGAGCACCACCCCGCGCCCCGGAACGGGAATCCGGGCGAGGGCGTAGCCGGCGGCGGAGGCCAGCAGGGTGGAGACCGGGGCGGTGACGGCGGCGATCAGCAGCGAGTTGCCGAGGGCCGGTCCCATAGAGACGGCGGGATCGCCGAACAGGTCGGTGAAGTTCTCGAAGTGCATCGTCGAGGGCCACCACGTCCACTCCGGCGCCGTGAGGCCCTGCGCGTCCATGAGGGAGTTGCGGAGCATCAGGTAGAAGGGGGCCAGGAAAGCCGCGGTGAGGAGGCCGACGAGCAGGCCGCGGGCGAGGGTGCGCGTGGCTCTGAAGGCGGGCGAGGTGGTCATGTGCTTCTCACTCCCCGCTCTTGCCGAATCCGGTGACCCGTCCCTGGATCAGGGTCACTCCGACGATGAGGGCGGTGAGAACGAAGGCTCCGGCGGAGCCCAGTCCGTAGTTCTGACTGCCCATGGCGGTGTTGTAGAGGTGGATGAGCGGTGTCTGTACGGGGGCGGCGCCGGTGCCGGAGAGCCCGCTGTTGAACAGGTTGTAGAACTCGTCGAAGGCCTGGAAGGCGGCGATGAACAGCAGCATCAGCACGGCGACCGAGGTGTTGCGCAGCATGGGCAGGGTGATTCCGGTCAGCAGCCGTCGGCCGGTGGCGCCGTCGAGCGCGGCAGCTTCGTAGAGTTCCCTGGGGATGGCCTGGAGCCCGGCGAGGAAGAGCACCATGTAGAAGCCGACCTGGAGCCAGAGGCGCAGGGTGACGAGGACGATCCAGTAGAGCGGTGGTGAGGTGGTCTGCAGCCAGGCCACGGGTTCCGCTCCGAACCAGCCGCCGATCACATTGGCGATGCCCGTGGGCAGGCCGTTGAACAGGCACATCTTCCACAACAGTGACGCCGCGACGTACGAGACGGCCGCCGGTACGAGGAAGGTGGTGCGCAGCAGCGCCCGGCCGCGCCGTACGCGGTGCACCAGCAGCGCCAGTCCGAAGGACGCGGCGAAGGTGACGGGCACGATGAAGGCGGTGAACAGCAGGATCTGGAGCAGCGAGCCGCGGAATGCGTGATCGGCCAGGAGGGTCCGGTAGTTGTCGAGCCCGACCCAGTGGCCGAGGGCGATGGTGCCGCGCGCGTCGCTGAAGCTGAGCAGGAAGCTCCAGCCGATCGCGACGTACTTGAAGACGCCGAGTCCGATCAGTGTCGGCGCGGTCAGCAGCACGAACGCGAACCATCCGGACCGGCCCACCCGGCGTCGGCCGGTGCGGGGGGCGCCGGTGCCGGCGGCCCCCCGCGGGGTGGTGGTGGACCGCCGGGCCCGGGCGGGCACCGGCGTGGTGTCGGTCGCCGGAATCATCGGATTCACCGGCCGAGCTGCTTGTCGATCTCGCGCTGCGCCTTCTTCACCGCGTCGGCCAGGAGGGCGGCCGGGTCGCCCTGCCCGCCGACGATCTTGGCCGCGGCGCCGTTGAACGCGCTGCTCACCGCGGTGTCCCAGGTGCCCGGGTTGTGCTTCCCGTACTTCGCGGCCAGTCCCACGACCTCCTTGGCGGGGCCCGAGGACAGCTTCTTCGCGGTCGCCGCGACGGAGGTGCGCGGCGGGACATGGAGTCCGTAGCTCTCGGCGAAGTCCTTCTGGAGGTCGGACTGCCGGACCCACAGCCACTGGACGAACTTCTTGGCCGCGGCCGCGTTGCGGCCCTTGGCGTTGACGCAGCTGGTCCAGCCGCCGACCCGTACGGCCGGAGTGCCTCCGGTCCCGTACGCGGGCCAGGGCAGCACACCGAAGTCGTCGCCGAGCGCGGTGGAGACGGCGGGCATCGCCCACAGACCGCTCCACTGCATCGGGACGACGCCCTGGGTGAGGGCGGAGGGGTCCCACCAGTCGGTGGGGAAGCCGAGCAGCAGCGACTTGTCGTCGTGCAGGCGCTTCAGGCCCTTCAGTGCTTCGAGCGCACGGTCCGAGCCGAAGGCCACCTTTCCGTCGGGGGTGACGAGATCGCCGCCGTTGGACCAGACGGAGAGGATCGCGGAGTCGCCGACTCCGTCGTTGCCGAGGAACAGGCCCTTGCTCTTCTTCGTGGACAGGGCCTTCGCTGCGGCGACCAGTTCGTCGAAGTTCGCGGGAGGGGTGATCCCGGCTTTCGACAGGGCGCTCTTGCGGTAGTAGAGCATCATGACGTCGTCGACCATCTTGACGCCGTAGAGCTTGCCGTCGACGGTGACGGACTCGACGGCGTTGGTGTTGAAGTCGCTCCTGGTGCTGCCGTACACGTCGTCGAGTGCGGCGATCTGGCCCCGGCGGGCGAGGCTCTCGCTGAAGTCGCCGATCTCGAAGACATCGGGGGCCGCGTCGGTGAGCAGGGTGGCGTTCACCTTGCCCGAGTAGTCGCCGGGGACCCACGTCACCTTGACGGCTATGTCCGGGTTGGCCTTGGTGAACTCCTTGGCGTACCGGAGCGCGGCCTGCTGGGCACCGGCCTCGCCGTAGGCGTGGTACCAGACGTTGAGGGTGGTTCCGGCCGAGGAGGAGCCGCCGGGGTCGGTGCTGCAGGCGGTCGTGAGGACCGTTCCGGCGGTGACGAGCAGCGATCCCGTGAGGAATCCGCGTCGGCTAAGCTCGAATCTGCGTGCGCTCATGTCGCATTTCCTTGTGTGAGGGTGTGTACGGGGCGGATGTGCTCCCTGGCGGGCGCCTTCGTCAGTGCTTGCCGGCAGAGGAGGGCGCGGTCAGGGAGTCGTACGTGGTGGCTGTGGGGGCGGCGGTTGTCGCGGCGGTCAGCCGAAGCCGATCGTGGAAGTCGCGGCGGGCTGCGGGAAGAGCGCCTGGACGGCCACGGCCGCACCGCCTCGGGCCCACTCCTCCCAGGGGAGCGGGCGCAGCAGCAGCGGACAGCGGGACGCCGCTCCGAAGGCGTGTGCGGCATAGGCGACCTGGATGTGGCGGCCGAACAGGTCATAGGTGTCGGCTCCTTCGCCGCTGACCACCACGCGCTCCGGACCGACCAGGTTGACCAGCGCGGCGATGCCGACCCCGATGGCCTGCCCGGCGCGGGCGAAGGCGTCACGGGCCGCGGGGCGGCCTTCGCGGGCCATGCCCACGACCTCGTCGAAGGTGAGGCGCGGGTTCACCGCGGACCGGCGGACCTCCGCGAGGATCGCGTCCGTCGAGGCGATCGCCTCGACACAGCCGCGCGCGCCGCAGCGGCAGCGCGGCCCCGAAGGGTCGACGCAGATGTGCCCGACCTCGCCCGCGACCCCATGGGCGCCTCTGAGCAGGTGTCCGTTGACGACGAGGGCGGAGCCGATGCCCGCGCCGATGGTGACCAGTGCGAAGTAGCCGGTGCCGATGCCTTCTCCGAACCAGTGCTCGGCGACGGTCAGGGCCCTGACGTCGTTCTCGACGGTGACCGTCAGCCCGGTGGTGGCGGCGAGCAGTTCGCCGAGCGGTACGTCGCGCCAGCCGAGGAGGCCGGAATGACGGAGTCTGCCGCTCTCCCGGTCCACGTCGCCGTTGACGGCCACGCCCAGATGGCGCGTACGTTCCCGGAACACCGGGTCCTCGTCGAGAAGTCCGTCGACCAGTTCGGCGACGAGCGCGGCGGCCGTCTCGGGGGCGAGTTCGGGGGTACGCACGTCGAGTGGCCGGCAGGCGGTGGCCCGGATGCCGGCCCGCAGATCGCAGACGGCGCCGAAGAGCTGGTCGGCACTGATCTTCAGCCCGACGAAGTACTCCCGGTCGGGATCGACCGCGAGGGGGTTGACCGGCCGTCCGGCACCGGGAGCGGTGCGCTCCGGCGGGAGTTCGTAGAGATAGCCGTCGTTGATGAGCGGCCGGGCCGCCTTGGTGACGGCCGTCGAGGAGAGCCCCGTCCGCCGCGCCAGTTCCACCCTGCTGAGCGGTCCCTCCGCGAGGAGCAGGGCGAGGACAGCGGTCTCGGCGGGTGCACTGACCAGAGGCTGGGAGTGTTGTCGAAGCACGGGTGCAACGTAGAGGAAATAAATAACTTCTTCCAGTATTGATTTAGGAGTTGAGCTCGTCCTACGCTCGGGCCGCCCTGTCCTCGGACCCGGGGCCGCACTCGGCACGGGCCGTTCTCCCGCCGTGCCGCCCCGGGCCCGAACCCGCTTCTCTCCGCACGTCAGGGGATGCATCCGTGCCCGCCACGTTCCCGCTCATCACCTTCGATCCCGATCCGGGCCTCGCGGTCCTGCGCACGCCGAACAGCGTGTACGCACTCCGCGTCGGCGCCGACGGCAGCCCCCGGCACGTCCATTGGGGTGCCCCGCTCGGCGTCGCCGACCCGGCTCCGGTGCCGCAACCGCTGTCCCCGGCAGCGAGCAGCTTCGAGGCGGACGCCGCCGCCGACGAGCTCGCGCCGCAGACCGGGGCTCGTTTCGGGCCCGCCGGCCTCCAGGTCCGTTTCGCCGACGGCACCCGCGGCGCGCAGTGGCGTTTCGCGGGTCACCGCGTCGACGACGGTGAACTGCGGCTGTGCCTGGAGGACCGGCACCGTCCGTTGCGGGCGGAGCTGTGCTACCGCGTACGGTCCGACACCGACGTCATCGAGCGCTGGACGGAACTGACCCACACCGGCACCGCGGACGATCCGGCCGGTCCGATCGCCGTCGACCGGCTCGACTCGGCCTCCTGGACCGCTCCGCCGCTCGCCGACTACCGGCTCAGCCATCTGGTCGGCGGCTGGAACAGCGAGTTCCAGCTGCGGCGCGACCGGCTTCCCGTCGCCGAGACCGTGCTGACGAGCCGCCGGGGACTGACGGGGCATCACGCCTCCCCGTGGCTGGCCCTCGACGACGGCACCGCGACCGAGGAGCGGGGCGAGGTGTGGAGCACCGCACTGGCCTGGAGCGGGAGCTGGCGTGTCACGGTCCACCGCGACCCGGTCGGCCGCACCATCTGGACCGGGGGCTTCGGCCACGAAGGGCTGACCTGGACCCTGCGTCCGGGCGAGAGCCTTCGTACGCCGGTGTACGCCGGCCTGTACACCCGGCACGGCTTCGGCGCGGCAAGTCGCGCCTGGCACCACTACGTGCGCCGGTACGTGCTGCCGGAACCGGACCGGGACCGGCCGGTGCTCTACAACTCGTGGGAGGCCACCGGCTTCGAGGTCCATGAGGCCGGTCAGATACGGCTGGCGCACCTGGCCGCGCGGGTGGGTGCCGAACTCTTCGTACTGGACGACGGCTGGTTCGGGACCCGCCGCGACGACCGGTCCGCGCTCGGCGACTGGACGCCCCGCTCCGAGGCGTTCCCCCGTGGGCTGCGTCCGCTCGCCGACGAGGTGCACCGCCTCGGCATGGAGTTCGGACTGTGGGTGGAACCGGAAATGGTCAACCGCGACAGCGAGCTGTACCGCGCCCACCCCGACTGGGTCGTCCACTCCCCCCGGCTCGACGCCACGGAACTCCGCAACCAGCTGGTACTGAACTTCGCCCGGCCCGAGGTCGAGGCGTGGGCCCGGGAGACCCTCGGCCGCCTGGTGCGCGACCACGGTGTCGACTGGCTCAAGTGGGACGCCAACCGGGCCTTCACCGAGGCCGGCTGGGCCGGTCACCCCGACCCCGACCGCCTGTGGATCGACCACACCCGGGCCGTCCACCGGATCATGGACCGGTTGCGCGACGCCCACCCCGGACTGCGCATCGAGGCGTGCGCGGGCGGCGGCGGACGGGTCGACCTCGGCGTCCTCGCCCGTACCGACCAGGCGTGGACCTCGGACAACACCGATCCGGTCGACCGGATCGGCATCCAGCACGGGTTCAGTCAGCTCTTCCCCGCCCAGGCCATGGCCGCATGGGTAACCGACAGCCCCAACACCACCACCGGCCGCCGCACGCCGCTGCGCTTCCGCTTCCACGTGGCCATGGCCGGCGCGCTGGGCCTCGGCGGGGACCTGAC
The DNA here is from genome assembly GCF_042262625.1 of Streptomyces sp. NPDC056347. Classification (NCBI taxonomy): domain Bacteria; kingdom Bacillati; phylum Actinomycetota; class Actinomycetes; order Kitasatosporales; family Streptomycetaceae; genus Streptomyces; species Streptomyces sp. NPDC056347. Next base: position 13,883 of record NZ_JBHJQP010000126.1, read on the forward strand.
GGCCTGGTCCGATGCGGAGCTGGCGGAGGCCGCGGCGCTCGTCAGCGAGTACAAGCGGATCCGTCCCCTGGTGCAGCGCGGTCACCAGCATCGTGTCGCCCTCGACGGCCCCGTGTCCGCGGTCCACTACGCGGCGCCGGACGACAGCGAGCACGCGCTCCTCGTGTGGCGGCCCACAACCCGCTTCGGGCACCCGCCCGCCCCGGTCAAGCTGCCCGCCCTCGACCCGGGGGCGCGGTACCTGGACCCGGACCTGGATCGCGTGTACGACGGCGCCTTCCTGATCCACCGGGGCATCGACCCGCGACTTCCCGCCGGTGACCACGCCAGCAGCCTGATCCGGCTCAGCCGCGTCGGCCCCTGAACGCCGCACCCCGCATCCCCCGTTGCCCTGCCCGATGCCCGCTCACGAAAAATCTGGACCGATCCTGTGGAAAACACCCGGAACACCGCTCGCGTACTGGTGATCGGCATCGACGGCGTACGCCTCGATCTGCTGCCCGAACTCGACACCCCTCACCTCGACGAGGTGGCCCGCACGGGCTTTCTGGCCCCAGTCGAGGTGGACTCCGCGACACCGACCATGTCCGGCCCCTGCTGGACCACCGTCGCCACCGGGGTCGGCGTCGCCAAGCACGGGGTGTGGGCCAACCGCCTCGACGGCAACCGCCTGGACGTCTTCCCCGACTTCACGACCCGCCTCGCCGCCGACTGCGGACTACGGACCTTCGCCGTCGGCGGATGGGAGCCGCTCTTCCTCGCGAGGCAGGGCGGCCCGCTCTTCGTCTCCCCCACCCGGCTCGCCTATGTCGCCCCCCGCGCGGACACCCCCGAGGGGTGGGAGGAGGTGGACGACCGGGTGACCGCCGAGGCGGAGCACCTTCTCGGTCTGGACGAAGAGCTCCATGCCGGTTTCGTCTATCTGGGCGCTGTCGACGAGACCGCCCACTTCCTCGGCTGCGGCCAGGAGTACCGGCGTTCGATCGAGGCGGCGGACCGGCGGCTCGGCCGCGTCCTCGAAGCCGTGCGCCGCCGCCCCGGCCACGCCGCGGAACAATGGACGGTCATCGTGGTGACGGACCACGGCCACCGTGACGAAGGCGGGCACGGAGGGCGCAGCCCACAGGAACGCACGGCCTGGATCGCCGCGTCCGGTCCGGGCCTGCCCGCGGGGGCGGCTCCGTCGGGCCTCCGCCACTGCGACGTCGCCGCCCAGGTCTACGCCGCGCTCGGGATCGTCCCAGACTCCCACTGGACCCTGGACGGCAGTCCGTTCACATCCGCCGCCATCGGCGCGTGACCCGGGCGCCCGGCCGGAGGACTCCCGTGACCACCGCCCCTGCCCGCCCGCGGCCACGGAGCGCGCTACGGCGCATGCTTTCGAGGAGGGCCGGCGGCGGCAGGATTCCTCCGTTCTCCGCATCGACGGGGTGACTGACGGTCCCACGGAGCGAGTGGCGCACCGAGCCGACCGCCCGGCGGCCCGGTGCGCTCCGCACCCGGCGTGACGGTGGCCCGACTCCCCGTGCGCGGCCCGGCCCGACCTGCGGCAACAGCGGCCGGACTGGAAGGCGTGGTGACGAGAAGTTCATGTCCGAAGCCTTGTTACGTCACGTTCTACGCGCGTATCTTCAGCTTCTGGATCTGTGCGAGACGCCCTCGGGCGTCCCCCGCCACCAGTTCGACGATCCCTCACCGACCCTGGCGCCATTGCGGCGACCGGGCTGTGTCCTGCCATGAAGGAGTGCCGCAACGGTGCCCAGTCCCCTCCCTGCCCGCCGCTCCCGCCGCACGCTGCTGCGCGCCACTTTGCCCGCCGCGGTCACCGCGTCGCTGGTGCTCGTCCCGCTGCCCGGCGCGGTCGCCGCCCCGTCCACGGGCGTGGTCATCGCCGAGGTGTACGGCGGTGGCGGCAACTCCGGAGCGACGCTGAAGAACGACTTCATCGAGCTCGCCAATCCGTCCGGGGCCGCGTTCGGCCTGACCGGCCACAGCGTGCAGTACCTGCCGGGCAGCCCCGGCGCCGGCAGCAAGTGGGGGGTCACGCCACTGAGCGGCACGGTCGCCGCCGGCGCCCGCTATCTGGTCGCCGAGGCTGCGGGCACGGGCGGCACCGTGGACCTGCCGACCGCAGACGCCTCGGGCAGCCTGGCCCTGTCCGCCACCACGGGCACCATCGCGCTCGTCAACGGCACCGACCCGCTGACCTGCAAGACCGCCGCCGACTGCGCCGCCGACCCGCGCATCGTCGACCTGGTGGGCTTCGGCACTGCCGTGGTCCACGAAGGCTCCGGCGCCGCCCCCGGTGCCTCCAACAGCGCCTCGGTGGCCCGCGCCGCGTCCCTCGCCGACACCGACGACAACGCCGCCGACTTCCAGGCCGGCGGGCCCACCCCGCTCAACAGCAAGGGCGAGACCGTCCCCGGAGACGGCTCCGGAGGCGGCACCGGCCCGACCGAGCCCGGCACGGTGCGGGTCCACGACATCCAGGGCACCACCCGCGTCTCGCCGATGGCCGGCAAGACCGTCGAGGGTGTCCCCGGCATCGTCACCGGGGTCCGTACGTACGGCACCAAGGGCTTCTGGATCCAGGACCCGAACCCGGACGCCAACCCGGCCACCAGCGAGGGCGTCTTCGTCTACACCGGCGGCACCGGACCGGCCGTCAAGGCCGGCGACTCGGTCCTGGTCACGGCCAAGGTGACCGAGTACTACCCGAACAGTTCGGGCGGCTCCCAGTCCCTCACCGAACTGTCGAACCCCAAGATCACCGTGGTCTCCTCGGACAACCCGGTGCCTGCCCCGGTGGTACTGGACGGCTCAGCCATCCCGGCGGCGTACGCCCCGGACGCGGCGGGCGGCTCGATCGAGTCCCTGCCGCTGCGGCCCCGGACCTACGCGCTCGACCTGTACGAGTCGCTGGAGGGCATGAACGTCGAGGTCCGCGACGTTCCGGTGACGCAGGCCAGCAACTCGTACCACGAGCTGTGGGTGAACGCCCGTGAGCAGGACCCGCGTTCGTCCCGCGGCGGTTCCGTCTACCTCGGCTACGACCGGCAGAACTCCGGCCGGCTGATGGTCCAGTCGCTGGGCGCGGCCGCCGACTTCCCGGTCGCCGATGTCGGCGACCGGCTCACCGGCGCCACCGGGGGCCCGCTGGACTACACCAACTTCGGTGGGTACGCGGTGCAGGCCACCCGGCTCGGCGCCGTCCGGTCGGGCGGCCTCGAGCGGGAGGTCACCCGGTCCGGGCTGCCCAGCGAGCTGACGATCGGCACGTACAACGTCGAGAACCTCGACCCCGGCGACCCGGACGCGAAGTTCGCCGAGCTGGCGGCCGGCGTCGTCGACAACCTGCGCTCGCCCGACATCCTGGCCCTGGAAGAGGTCCAGGACGACAACGGCCCGGTCAACGACGGCACGGTCACGGCCGGCGCCACCGTCGCCAAGTTCGTCGAGGCGATCAAGGCGGCCGGCGGCCCCGCCTACGACTGGCGTTCCGTCGACCCGGTGAACGGCAAGGACGGCGGGGAGCCCGGCGGCAACATCCGCCAGGTGTTCCTGTTCAACCCCGAGCGCGTCTCCTTCACCGACATACCCGGCGGCGGCTCCACCACCGCCGTCGACGTGACCGGCACGGGCAAGCGCACCTCGCTGACGGCCTCCCCGGGCCGGATCGACCCGACCGACGAGGCCTGGAACAGCAGCCGCAAGCCGCTGGTCGGTCAGTTCAAGTTCCACAACAAGCCGGTCTTCGTGATCGCCAACCACTTCAACAGCAAGGGCGGGGACCAGGGCCTGGACAGCCGCTTCCAGGCCCCGACGCGCAGCTCCGAGGTGCAGCGGGCCAAGCAGGCCGAGGTCGAGCAGGCCTTCGTCGCGAAGCTCCTGGCCGCCGACCCCGGAGCCCGGGTGGTCTCCCTCGGCGACTTCAACGACTACCAGTTCTCGCCCGCGCTCCGGACCCTCACCAAGGACGGCGTTCTGCGCGACCTGGTGAACGAGCTGCCCGCGTCCGAGCGGTACTCGTACGTCTACCAGGGCAACTCACAGGTGCTCGACCACATCCTGGTCAGCCCCGCGTTCAAGCCGCAGCAGACCCGCTACGACGTCGTCCACATCAACAGCGAGTTCGCCACCCAGGCCTCCGACCACGACCCGCAGGTGGTCCGCGTCAAGCCCTGACCCGGCCCGTCGGCCGCGCTTCCTCCTCCCCCCGTCCGGTCCCGACCGGGCGGGGGGGAGCACGTTGTTCCGGGTGTGTCCACCTCGGGTACGGAGGCGGCGTGCACGGTCGACGCGCTTCAGAACCCGGCCATGGACTTGCCGAGCACTCCGCCCGGAACACCGCAGGCGCTGCAACGGACCGAGTACCCCGCCCTGCGGCGCAATGCGAACCCGACGACCGGCGACCGTGCGAAAGGCCCGCCGAGGGCCGGCATCGCCACCGGGTCGTGGGCGAAGTACACGAAGGACGCGCCGCCGGCCCGGACGAGGAACGGCGGCAGCGAACCACGCAGCACCATCCGGAACCTGATCCGTTCCGGTCCCGGCGGCCGCACTCCGTCGCGCCACACCTCGATGTGGTTCCTGGCCGCACGAAGCTCGGGCCGCATGGAGCCACCACATCACCGGCGGCCACCACGAAGCCCCGATTCCACGTCCGACAGCGCCGAGACGAGTTGGGGGCCCACGTTGCTCCGCGCCCACGCCCGGCCGGTCGCCCCGGCCTGGCGGGGCTCCACCTCCACCAGCATGATCAGGTAGAGGTAGACCCGGTAGAGCGCGAGTCGCAGGCGCACCGATCCGTCGAACGCGACCTCTCCGCCGGCACTCGCGTAGCCGGACAGGAAGGCCTTGTCGTCCTCCATGTCGGCGAAGAGCGCCGGCGAGACGAAGTCGGCCACCGGGTCACCCCAGAACATCCGCTCGCCGTCGATCAGGCCGCTGAGCCGACGGCCACCGGGCGGCCCGGCGAGCAGCAGATTGCCCTGCCACAGGTCGAAGTGGACCAGCGCGGGCCGTGTGACATCGTCCAGTACGTTCGACGCGGCGGCGAGTGTCTCCCTGATCTCGGCGATGGGGCGTGGCAGCCATGCCGCATACTGCTCCGCGTCGTCCAGTACGGCGCCGGCCATCGCGGTGAACGCCTCCCGCCAGGTGGACGCCAAGGGCCCCAACGGCTGCCCCGGGTAGCCGAATCCCGGCCCGGTGACCGCGTGGAGGCGCGCCACCAGACGCCCCAACTCCTCCCGCAGTCGGAGCCGTTCGTTCTCCTCCAGGGAATCCGCTGCCTCGTGCCAAGGGACCCCGGGGCGCGCCGTCATGATCAGGTAGGGCCCGGTGACCGTGTCGACTCCGGTCCCGCTGTGGACGACCCTGGGCACGACATCGGTGTCCGCGGCCGTCGCGGCGGACTCGTAGAAGGCGACCTCGCCGGTCAGCAGCGCCCGCTCGTAGGCCAGGCCCGCCTCCGCACGAGGGGGGATCTTGAGCACCCAGTCACGGCCCTGGTCCAGCGCGACCCGAACGACCGTGTTGTACGTCCCGCCGGACAACGGCGCGTACCGGGCCGTCGCCGCTCCCGGGACCCCGGCCCCCCTCAGGACGGCCTCGGCCGCCGCAACCGTCTTCTCGTACGACGTGCTCAATCTCGCTCCTCCTCAGCAGGGACGAACCATCGTGGTCGTGCCGTCGGGCGAGGCAGCCGTAGCGCTCGGGCGAACGGCTCCGGTGGTGGGAAACAGGATCCGTCGGCCCCGGACGGCGACCTCACGGCACTTGGAGCTGCGGGTCCGGCGCAGCAGCGGCCCGAGCCTCGTACGCGGTCATGGCCACTGCTGCGCGCGACATGAGAGGAGGCCTGAACGAAAGCGGCTCCACGCACCTCGCACTCGTGAACAGTACTGCTGTCACGTCGAGTTGCCGCCGCTCATGGATCCCTCGTTACGGCATTCGATCCTTCGTGGGCGGCCCGGTCACGGTCGCAAGCCCCGTGCTGTGCCGGACGGCACACAGCGGATCAGCGCAGTCCGGAGAAGAGATCGTTCTCGGGTACGGCCGCGCCGGTGGCGTCCTTGACACGCACGAAGGTCTCCATGCCCATCAGCTCGCCGAACCGCTCCTTGCCCATCTTGAGGAAGAAGATGTTCTCGCCCTGACTGGCGTGCGCGGCCAGCGCATCGAATTTCTGGCCGCTGAACGCGGTGGTGTCCACCCACGTGGTGATCTCGTCGTCGGGCAGGCCGATCTCGGCGATCTCGGCGGCCTCGGCAGGATCCGGCTCCGGCATGTCCCCGCCGAACTCGCGCATGAGCTCCCCGAACCGCTGCATCGCCGAGCGAGGCATCGCCGTCCAGTACACCTTCGGCGTCAACGAGGTCATCTCCAGCGCCGCCATCGTGATGCGGTGCGCCTGAATGTGGTCGGGGTGGCCGTAGAAGCCGTTCTCGTCGTACGTGACGACCACATCGGGCCGGTAGTGCCGCATGAGCTCCGCGAGTCGGGCGGCGCCTTCCTCCACGGGGGTCTGCCAGAAGGATCCGGGAGCCTCATTGCTCGGCCAGCCGACCATCCCGGAGTCGGCATAGTCCAGCAGCTCCAGATGACTGACCTCGAGGACCTCGCAACTCGCCTCGAGCTCCTGGCGGCGCATCGAGGCAACGGCCACTGGATCATGCCCGGGCTCGCCCGGCTTGACGCCCCCCGCCCCGTCACCGCAGCCGCCGTCGGTACACGTCACAAGAACCGTGCGGATGCCTTCCGCGGCATACCGCGCGAGGACGCCTCCGGTTCCCGTTGCCTCGTCGTCGGGGTGGGCGTGCACGGCCATGAGTGTCAACGGTCGGTCCGTCATGAATCGTTCCTCCTGCAGAGATATGTCTCGGTCCGAGTGCGCGGCGGCGTGCTGCGGTCCTGGGTCCTGATCCTGGCGGGCCGGATGGCCCGTGCAGTCCCCGTGCAGCCCACCGGTACGGCGCCGCTCCCTCAACCGGTGCAACCGCGCCGACCGGCCCCGCTGTTCCCGGCTCGGCCGATTGGTCCGCGTATCCGGCGTGTCGGCTCTCCGCCGTGGTCATCGGCCAGAGACTCACCCCGTCGAAGGGTGGTGCCGCTGCCCGCCTCCTTCGGCCTTCCGGTGTCGTTCCGGAGGGCGTCGGGCCCAGAAGAGGACGTGGCCGTTGTCCCCCTCGGGCACGAACTCCTCGTGGACCACTTCAAGACCGGCCCGCACCAGCCAGGAACGGTTGGTTTCGCCGTCGGCGTGACTCCACCACATCGCGGCCCCACCGCCGAGCCAGTTCTCGTCCGTCCCGGTCCAGGCACGATGTCCAGTGGTGCTGAGCAGCCAACCGCCGGGCCGCAGCCAGGAAGCAATCCGCTCCAGCAGGGCCGGCTGTTCCTCCAGCGGGACATGGATCAAGGTGTACAGGCAGACGACCGCGTCGAAGCTCTCCCGGGGGAACTCCGATGCCGTGGCATCAGCCCGGATGAGGTCGGCGCCCGGCACGAGCTCTCGGGCCCTGCGGATCTGGACCTCGCTGATGTCGACACCCGTCACACGATGCCCCGCCGCCACCAGGGACCGCGCTACCGGAACACCGTTGCCGCACCCGATGTCCAGGACACTGCCTGCTTCCGGAAGCCGGCCGAGCAATTCCTCGATCCATGAACCGTACTTCGTCTCGCTGCCGAACGCCCGCTCGTAGTGCTCCGAGAGCGCGTCATACCCGCGCCGGACCAATTCCTTCGGCTCTCCGGTGTCCACGCACGCACGCTATGGCGCGCCCGTCAGGAGCGCGACCACATTTCGCCCGGGCCCGTGACCGGCCCTTCGTCCGAGGAGGCTGTTTCCGCCCTTGGGTCAGCTTCTCCCACGGATACCCGGGTGCGGCCGGTCACAGCCACCTCCGGCAGCACGCGGACCCACGTCCGGGTGAAGACGGCCGGAGCCTTCCGGGCCCCACCGCACCCAGGAAGACGCGCCGGGACCAGCGGAATCCCAAGCCCGCCGGCCCGCCGACACCGTTCGCCCGGTCCGGGGACTCCCCGCCGTGAGCGGCCCCCGCTTCGGCGCGTGCGCCATCCTGGCCCTGACCGGACCCGCCTCCGGCGCCCGATCCACCGGAAGCGGCAAGCAGGCCATCACGGCACCCGGCGCCCTTGCCCGGCGAGCGGTCGCTCACCATGCTGCCGACGTGGGGACGGGTTCCGAAGAACGCCGGCAAGAGAAGTCCCGCCAAGAGAAGGTGACACATCATGAACACGGAACGGCAGTCCGCGGCCCGGCTGATCGAAGAGAGCCTGGGGTTCCTCTTTCCCGCGGCGCTGCGCGCCGCGGCCGCCGTGCGGGTGGCCGACCACATGACGGACGGTGACGAGAGCCTCGAGCGGCTGGCCGAGGCGACCGGCACCGACGCCCGTAACCTCGGTCGGGTCCTGCGGCTGCTCGCCACGCGCGGGGTGGTCGAGGAGACGGGCGCGGGACGTTTCCGGCTGACCGCCACCGGCCAGGCCCTGCGCTCGGACGCCCCGCACTCGGCCCGCGCCGCGGTCCTCATGCTGACCGACCCCACCATGTGGCGTCCGGCCGGAGAGATGCACCGCTGTCTGACCGAGGGAGGCCCGGCGTTCACCGAAATCTTCGGGACACCGTTCTTCGACCACTTCGCGCGCGACGCGGAAACCGCCGCCGTCTTCCACGTCGGCATGGCCGCCATGTCGGACCCCGAGAACGAGCCCATCGCCAAGGCCTACGAATTCCCGCCCACCGGCACCGTCGTCGATGTCGGCGGCGGCCATGGCGGCCTGCTCCTCGAGGTGCTGCGCCAACGCCCCGGCCTGCGCGGCATCCTCCACGACCAGGCACACGTCCTGACCGGCCACCGGCTCGGCCACGAGGACATCACCGACCGCTGGTCACTGTCGGAGGGCGACTTCTTCTCCTCGGTCCCGTCAGGAGACCTCTACCTCCTCAAGCGCATTCTTCACGACTGGAACGACGAGCAGTCGGCCACGATCCTGCGTAACTGCCGACGGGCCATGACACCCGGCGGCCGCGTCCTCGTCGTCGACGCCGTCGTACCGCCCGGCAACGAGCCCCATCAGTCCAAGACCGTGGATCTGATGATGATGGCCTCCCTCACCGGAAGGGAGCGTACGGAGGAGGACTTCACACAGCTCTTCAAGGAGGCCGGGCTGCACCTGCGGCGCATCGTGCCAACGCCGACCGTGCTCTCCGTGGTCGAGGCGGTGAACGCCGAGTAGGACCCCGATCGCTTCCGCGTAATGCCTGGCGACGGGGCCACCGGACCGCGTTGGCGGCGTAGTCGGCAGGTTTGGGCCGGGCGAGGCTTCCAGCGGGTGGCGGTGCGGTGTCGTTCCGGGTGGCCCCTGGCCCTCCCCCGGCCGTTCACGCCCCTGCCCGTCGACGGTCAACGCGCCGGTGCGGAGCGGGCATTGGCGCGCCGACCGGGGCATCTGCTCGTGTCTCACTCACTGGACGGATCAGCAATTGGTCTGAACCAGATCTGGCGAAGCCCTTGCCGTAAGCCGTACAGCTGGGCAGGATTCACCTTGCGACCAAGCAGGTAATCACTTGCTTTCTCATCATTTGTCGCGTTTCGGCATCCGCGGCGTCCGTGGCACCCCATGGGATCCGCCCATCGAAGCCGGTTCGTTCCGCTCCATGATCCATCCGCACATGCGCCTCCTCCCATCACGCGTCGTCATCGGACGAAGGAGTTCCCATGTTCACCAAGCCCCCTGCCAGTTCCAGGAAGCGCGCTGTCGCCGGCGCCATGGCCGTCGCGGCGGTCACCGCGGGCATGTTGCTGGCCACGACGCCTGTCGCCCAGGCGGCGCCCGGCGACTGCACCACCTCCTCCGGAGGCAGCAGCGTCTCCAGCCTCTGCACCAGCGGCACCGGTCAGCACCGGATTCACGCCGTGCTCAACCCGCTCGACCCCAGACTTCCGCAACGCATCATCCTCGGCAACTGGGCTCCGGTGGGCCAGGTTTCGGTCGCCTCCAACCCGTGGGGGGCGGGCTACGTCGCGAGCGTCTGGGTGGACCGCATCGATTAGCCGTCCGATCCGGAACGGTGAGCGCCACCGAGCACGCGAAGTGAGACAGCCGGGCCGGCCCGTGATTC
>NZ_JBHJQP010000127.1:0-23974 GCF_042262625.1 Streptomyces sp. NPDC056347
GCTCCGGACGCACCCGCGTCCGGAGCCCGTCGCCGTAGGGCGTACGGTGCCCCACAACCCTTGTGCGGACTGCGGAGCTTGCGCTCCCAGCGAACAGTTGCGGAAGCGGGATGGCGTTGTCCCACCTGCGCGTTAGGGTCCATGAAGAGGAAGGGTGGGGAAGCTCCCCGCCCACCCGGTACGAAGACGCTGAGACGGCCGGAGCCGTCAGAGACGAGCAGGTGGATACGTGACGAATCTGATGCCCTACGCCGCCGGAGAGCCGTCCCTCGGTGGAGGCCTCGGTGACCAGGTCTACAGCCGGCTGCTCGGCGAGCGCATCATCTTCCTCGGCCAGCAGGTCGACGACGAGATCGCCAACAAGATCACCGCGCAGCTGCTTCTTCTCGCCGCGGAGCCCGAGAAGGACATCTACCTCTACATCAACAGCCCCGGCGGTTCGGTGACGGCCGGCATGGCGGTCTACGACACCATGCAGTACATCCCCAACGACGTGGTGACGATCGGGATGGGCATGGCGGCCTCCATGGGCCAGTTCCTGCTCACCGGCGGCACCGCGGGCAAGCGCTTCGCGCTCCCGAACACCGACATCCTCATGCACCAGGGTTCGGCCGGCATCGGCGGCACGGCCTCGGACATCAAGATCCAGGCCCAGTACCTGCTGCGTACCAAGCAGCGGATGGCGGAGATCACCGCCCTCCACTCCGGCCAGACCGTCGAGACGATCATCCGCGACGGCGACCGCGACCGCTGGTACACCGCGGAGGAGGCCAAGGAGTACGGCCTCATCGACGAGATCATCACGGCCGCATCGGGCGTTCCGGGCGGCGGCGGCACCGGCGCCTGATCCGGCACCCACCGGATCGGCTCCACCGCCCCGCGCACCTCTCGTACGCCGAGACATCCAGCCACAGAACGCCACCAGGATGGTGAACACCCACATGAACAACTTCCCCGGCGCCTCCGCGAGCGGCCTCTACACGGGCCCGCAGGTGGACAACCGCTACATCGTGCCGCGCTTCGTGGAGCGCACCTCGCAGGGCGTGCGCGAGTACGACCCGTACGCGAAGCTCTTCGAGGAGCGCGTGATCTTCCTCGGCGTGCAGATCGACGACGCCTCCGCCAACGACGTCATGGCGCAGCTGCTGTGCCTGGAGTCGATGGACCCGGACCGGGACATCTCGATCTACATCAACAGCCCCGGCGGCTCGTTCACCGCGCTCACCGCGATCTACGACACGATGCAGTTCGTGAAGCCGGACATCCAGACGGTCTGCATGGGCCAGGCGGCCTCCGCCGCGGCCGTGCTGCTCGCCGCGGGCACCCCCGGCAAGCGCATGGCACTGCCCAACGCCCGGGTGCTGATCCACCAGCCGTCCTCGCAGACCGGCCGCGAGCAGCTCTCCGACCTGGAGATCGCGGCCAAGGAGATCCTGCGGATGCGCACCCAGCTGGAGGAGCTGCTGGCCAAGCACTCCACCACCCCGCTGGAGAAGGTCCGCGACGACATCGAGCGCGACAAGATCCTGACGGCCGAGGAAGCCCTCGCCTACGGTCTCGTCGACCAGATCGTGTCGACCCGCAAGCAGGCGGCCTCGGCCGTCTGACGTCGGCCTCAGCCCCTTGGCACGTCACGTTCGCCCGGCTCTGACCGTGTGAACCGTGCCAAGGGGGGCCCGAACGGGGGCCAAGGCAAGGTACCGTCGATTAGAGGCACCAGGAGCCGCTGAACCAAGCTGCTCCCAGGCGAAGGGGAAGCACCTCGTGGCACGCATCGGTGATGGCGGCGACCTGCTCAAGTGCTCGTTCTGCGGAAAGAGCCAGAAGCAGGTGAAGAAGCTCATCGCGGGACCCGGTGTGTACATCTGCGACGAGTGCATCGATCTCTGCAACGAGATCATCGAGGAGGAGCTCGCCGAGACCTCCGAGGTGCGCTGGGAGGAACTCCCCAAGCCGCGCGAGATCTACGAGTTCCTCGAGGGCTACGTCGTCGGGCAGGAGCCCGCGAAGAAGGCCCTCTCGGTCGCGGTGTACAACCACTACAAGCGGGTCCAGGCGGGTGAGAACGGCGGCGCCCAGGGCCGGGACGACGCCATCGAGCTGGCCAAGTCCAACATCCTGCTGCTGGGCCCCACGGGCTCCGGCAAGACGCTGCTCGCGCAGACCCTGGCCCGCATGCTCAACGTCCCGTTCGCCATCGCCGACGCGACGGCGCTGACGGAGGCCGGCTACGTCGGCGAGGACGTCGAGAACATCCTGCTGAAGCTGATCCAGGCCGCGGACTACGACGTCAAGAAGGCCGAGACCGGGATCATCTACATCGACGAGATCGACAAGGTCGCCCGCAAGAGCGAGAACCCCTCGATCACCCGTGACGTCTCCGGCGAGGGCGTCCAGCAGGCCCTGCTGAAGATCCTGGAGGGCACCACCGCCTCCGTCCCGCCGCAGGGCGGCCGGAAGCACCCGCACCAGGAGTTCATCCAGATCGACACGACGAACGTGCTGTTCATCGTCGGCGGCGCCTTCTCCGGCCTGGAGCGGATCATCGAGTCCCGGGCGGGTGCCAAGGGCATCGGCTTCGGCGCGACGATCCGTTCCAAGCGGGAGATCGAGGAGAGCGACCAGTTCCAGGAGGTCATGCCGGAGGACCTGGTGAAGTTCGGGATGATCCCGGAGTTCATCGGCCGCCTCCCCGTCCTCACCTCGGTCCACAACCTCGACCGCGAGGCGCTGCTCCAGATCCTCGTCGAGCCGCGCAACGCGCTGGTGAAGCAGTACCAGCGCCTCTTCGAACTCGACGGCGTGGAGCTGGACTTCGAGCGCGAGGCGCTCGAGGCCATCGCCGACCAGGCGATCCTGCGCCAGACCGGCGCGCGCGGCCTGCGCGCCATCATGGAGGAAGTCCTCCAGTCCGTGATGTACGAGGTCCCGTCCCGCAAGGACGTCGCCCGCGTCGTCATCACGGCCGACGTCGTCCGCAACAACGTCAACCCGACCTTGGTCCCGCGCGAGCCGCGCACGATCGGCAAGGGCGACGGCGGCCGGCACGAGAAGTCCGCGTAACGGCGGCCGCACACGACAGACGGAAGGGGCGCCCGGCCAGACGAACCGGCGGGCGCCCCTTCCGCGTTGTCAGGGTTACTTCTTGACGCGGATCTCCTTGCGGAGGTCCGTCGTGATCTTGGCCGCGGTGTCCTTGTCCACGCTCTCCCCGACCTTGCCGGGGGAGACCATCGTCAGGGTGCTGTAGTCCGCCCAGGCGCAGAACCAGTCGGTCTTCGGCTTCTGGGTCGTTGCGTCCGTGCCGCTGGCGGCCTGGCACTTCATGATGCCGTTCTCGAACCCGGAGGGGGACACCTCCTCCGGGCTGCCGAGGAGCTCGGTCTTCTTGTCCTTGTTCTCGGACGCGCTCTTCTGCAGAGAGGCGAAGAACGCGTCCAGCGTCTTGGCCGGGTCGCTGATCTTGCCGTACGCGCCGATGAAGGTGATGCCCTTCGCGCTCAGCACGGCCGGGTCTTTGGGGTTACTGGGATCGATCTTGGTGGGGTCGGCCGTCGTGTAGATGCCGCTGACGGTCTTGCCGTTCTCGACGCCGCTCTGCGTCAGTTCCTTGGTGGCGCCGTCGTCCTGCTTCTGGCTCGCGCCGTCCGCGCTCATGCGCTTGTACTCGCCCAGCACCTGGGTCGGAGTCGCCAGCGTGTGCGGACCGTCGTCGCTGAGCCCGCCGCCCCCGCCACCGGTCAGGAAGTAGATGCCGCCGCCGATGACCGCCAGGGCCACGATCACGCCGCCGACGATCAGGCCGGTCTTCTTCTTCGGCTCGGCCGGGGGCATCGGCATGGTGCCGTAGGCCGGCTGGCCGCCGTACGGGGGAGTGGGGGGCTGCTGGCCGTAGGGGCCGGGCTGCTGGGGCTGCTGCTGCGGGTAGCCGTAGCCCGGCTGGCCCTGCGGCGGTACGCCCTGGGGGGCCTGCTGGGGGTAGCCGTAGCCGGGCTGGCCCTGCGGGGGCTGCTGGCCGTACGGACCCGGCTGCTGGCCGTAGGGGCCGGGCTGGCCCTGGGGCGGCTGCTGGCCGTACGGTCCGGGCTGGCCCTGCGGCGGCTGGCCGCCGTACGGGCCCGGCTGGTTGTAGCTCATCTGCGGTGTCCCCTGTTCGGAAGTGCTCATCGGAATGCTTATGCGTTTTGAACATCCTGGCGGAAGGTTCGCCCGTACGGAGCACCGGGAGTCGCACCGTTACTGAACAAACCGGTTTCAGCGCACGACTGTGACGGCCCTAAACTGTCCCCCGTGACCGAGAAGACTCAGCAGACGCCAGCCAGCAACCCCGAACTGCCGACCCAGTACGCGCCGGCCGAGGTAGAGGGGAAGCTGTACGAGCGCTGGGTGGAGCGCGGTTACTTCGAGGCCGACGCGCACAGCGAGAAGCCCCCGTTCACCGTCGTCATCCCGCCGCCGAACGTCACGGGCAGCCTCCATCTGGGGCACGCCTTCGAGCACACGCTGATCGACGCGCTGACCCGCCGCGCCCGGATGCAGGGGCACGAGACGCTCTGGCAGCCGGGCATGGACCACGCGGGCATCGCCACGCAGAACGTCGTCGAGCGCGAGCTGGCCAAGGAGGGCAAGTCCCGCCACGACCTGGGCCGTGAGGCGTTCGTCGAGCGCGTCTGGAAGTGGAAGAACGAGTCCGGCGGCCAGATCTCCGGCCAGATGCGCCGCCTCGGCGACGGCGTCGCCTGGTCCCGCGAGCGCTTCACCATGGACGAGGGCCTCTCCCAGGCCGTCCAGACCATCTTCAAGAAGCTCTACGACGACGAGCTGATCTACCGCGCCGAGCGCATCATCAACTGGTGCCCGCGCTGTCTGACGGCCATCTCGGACATCGAGGTGGAGTACCAGGACGACGACGGCGAGCTCGTCTCCATGACGTACGGCGAGGGCGAGGACACCATCGTCGTCGCCACCACCCGCGCCGAGACGATGCTCGGTGACACCGCCGTCGCCGTCCACCCCGACGACGAGCGCTACCGCCACCTGGTCGGCAAGCAGATCAGGCTGCCGCTCACCGACCGCACGATCCCGGTCGTCGCGGACACCCACGTCGATCCCGAGTTCGGCACCGGCGCCGTCAAGGTGACGCCCGCCCACGATCCGAACGACTTCGAGATCGGCCAGCGCCACGGCCTGCCCTCGCTCACCGTCATGAACGAGCGCGCGGTCATCACCGTCCCCGGCCCCTTCGAGGGACTGGACCGGCTGGAGGCCCGCTCCGCCATCGTCGGCGCCCTGCGGGCCGAGGGCCGGATCGTCGCCGAGAAGCGCCCGTACGTCCACTCCGTCGGCCACTGCTCGCGCTGCAAGACGACCGTTGAGCCGCGCCTGTCGATGCAGTGGTGGGTCAAGGTCGGCCCGCTCGCGCAGGCCGCCGGTGACGCGGTCCGCGACGGCAAGGTCAAGATCCACCCGCAGGAGATGGAGAAGCGGTACTTCGACTGGGTCGACAACCTCCACGACTGGTGCATCTCGCGCCAGCTCTGGTGGGGCCACCGCATCCCCGTCTGGTACGGCCCGAACGGCGAGATCGTCTGCGTCGGCCCCGGCGAGGAGCCGCCGGCCGGCGAGGGCTGGCACCAGGAGACCGACGTCCTGGACACCTGGTTCTCCTCCGGCCTGTGGCCGTTCTCCACCCTCGGCTGGCCCGAGCAGACCGACAGCCTCGCGAAGTTCTACCCGAACTCCGTCCTGGTCACCGGCTACGACATCCTCTTCTTCTGGGTCGCCAGGATGATGATGTTCGGCCTGTACGCGATGGACGGCACCCCGCCGTTCCACACCATCGCCCTGCACGGCATGGTCCGCGACCAGTTCGGCAAGAAGATGTCGAAGTCCTTCGGCAACGCGGTCAACCCGCTCGACTGGATGGACAAGTACGGCTCCGACGCACTCCGCTTCACGCTGGCCCGCGGCGCCAACCCCGGCGTCGACGTCCCGATCGGCGAGGACTGGGTCCAGGGCTCGCGCAACTTCGCCAACAAGATCTGGAACGCCACGCGCTTCGCGCTGATGAACGGCGCCACGGTCGAGGGCGAGCTGCCCCCGGCCGAGTCGATGTCCTCGGTCGACCGCTGGATCCTGTCGCGGCTGAACAAGACCGTCGCCGAGGTGGACGCCCTCTACGACGACTTCCAGTTCGCCAAGCTCAGCGACGCCCTGTTCCACTTCGCCTGGGACGAGGTCTTCGACTGGTACGTCGAGCTGTCCAAGACCACGTTCTTCGCGGGCGGCGAGCAGGCCAGGGTCTCCGGCCGGGTCCTGGGCGAGGTCCTCGACGTGATGCTGCGGCTGCTGCACCCGGTCGTCCCGTTCGTCACGGAGACGCTGTGGACGGCGCTCACCGGCGGCGAGTCCGTCGTCATCGCCGAGTGGCCCAAGGACTCCGGCTTCCGCGACGAGGCCGCCGAGCAGGAGATCGGGCTCGTCCAGCAGCTCGTCACCGAGGTCCGCCGGTTCCGCTCCGACCAGGGCCTCCAGCCCGGCCAGAAGGTCCCGGCCGAGCTCACCCTGGCCGGTACGGCGCTCGCGCCGCACGAGGCGGCCGTCCGCCAGCTGCTGCGGCTCCAGCCCGCCGAGGAGGGCTTCCAGGCCACTGCCTCGCTGCCCGTCGCGGGGGTCACCGTCGCCCTCGACCTCTCCGGCACCATCGACGTCGAGGCGGAGCGCAAGCGCCTGACGAAGGACCTGGGCGCCGCCGAGAAGGAGAAGGCGCAGGCGACCGGGAAGCTCGGCAACGAGGCCTTCCTCGCCAAGGCCCCGGACCAGGTCGTCGACAAGATCCGCGGCCGGCTCGCCAAGGCCGAGGCCGACATCGAGCGGATCACCGGTCAGCTGGCGAAACTGCCGCAGAGCTGATCACCTGAACACGGAGCCCCCGTACCCCTGACCGACCAGGGGTGCGGGGGCTTCGTCCCGTTCGGGCACCATGCGCCGCGCGCGATGTCGGTGGCCGTCCGTAGACTGACCCCCGTGAGTAAGCCCCGCCCTTCCGACCGGCCCGACAACTCCGATTCCGACGACACCTTCACGGAGATCGTCGACGAAGAGACCCAGCGTGACCCCGACCTGGCGGTGATCGAGGCCGGGAGCCGTACGCTGCGCACGCGCTCCGGCCCGCCGCAGGGTGCGGAGCTTCCGGCCCGCCCCGCCGACCCCGAGGTGGACAAGGCACTGCGCGAGGTGGAGCAGGAGCTCGCCGGACGCTGGGGCGAGACCAAGCTGGAGCCGTCCGTCACCCGTATCGCCGCGCTGATGGACGTGCTCGGCGAGCCGCAGCGCGCCTACCCCTCCATCCACATCACCGGGACCAACGGCAAGACGAGCACGGCCCGCATGATCGAGGCGCTGTTCGGCGCCTTCGACCTGCGTACCGGCCGCTACACCTCGCCGCACGTCCAGTCGATCACCGAGCGGATCAGCCTGGACGGCGCCCCGATCGCCCCCGAGCGGTTCGTCGAGACGTACCAGGACATCAAGCCGTACGTGGAGATGGTGGACTCCCAGCAGCCCTACCGCCTCTCCTTCTTCGAGGTGCTGACGGGGATGGCCTACGCGGCCTTCGCCGACGCCCCGGTCGACGTCGCCGTCGTCGAGGTCGGCATGGGCGGCAGCTGGGACGCGACGAACGTGATCGACGGCTCGGTGGCCGTCGTCACCCCCATCTCGCTGGACCACACCGACCGGCTGGGCTCCACGCCCGCCGAGATCGCTGCCGAGAAGGCCGGGATCATCAAGCAGGGCGCCACGGTCATCCTGGCGCAGCAGCCGGTGGACGCCGCGCAGGTGATGCTGAAGAAGGCCGTGGAGGTCGATGCCACGGTCGCCCGCGAGGGCATGGAGTTCGGGGTCGTCTCCCGGGAGATCGCGGTCGGCGGGCAGCTGCTGACGCTGCGCGGCCTGGGCGGCGAGGGCAACGAGTACACCGAGATCTTCCTCCCGCTCTACGGGGCCCACCAGGCGCACAACGCCGCGGTGGCGCTCGCGGCGGTGGAGGCGTTCTTCGGGGTCGGTGCCGAGCGGCCCGGCTCGCTGGACGCCGACACGGTCCGCCGGGCGTTCGCCTCGGTGGTCTCCCCGGGCCGCCTCGAGGTCGTCCGTTCCAGCCCCACCGTCGTCCTGGACGCCGCGCACAACCCGGGGGGTGCCCGCGCCAGCGCCGAGGGACTCTCCGAGGCGTTCGGCTTCTCCCGGCTGATCGGCGTCGTCGGCACCAGCGCCGACAAGGACGTCAAGGGGCTCCTGGAGGCCTTCGAACCGATCTTCGCCGAGGTCGTGATCACGCAGAACTCCACGGCCCGCGCGATGGACGCCGACGCCCTGGCCGCCGTCGCGGTCGAGGTCTTCGGCGAGGACCGGGTCCAGGTGGAGCCGCGTCTGGACGACGCGCTGGAAGCGGCGATCACCCTCGCCGAGGAGGAGGACGAATACGCGGGAGCCGGTGTGCTGGTGACCGGTTCCGTGATCACGGTCGGCGAGGCCCGGCTGCTTCTGGGAAGGCGCTGACCCATGCGTACGCTCTGTGCATCCACGCTCATCGGTGAATTCTTCGTGATCGGCTTCGCCGGTCTCGTCGCGATGAAGTCCGACGATCTGAGCAACGGCACGGTCTGGACGGTCTGCGGAATCGGCATGGTCCTCTCCGTGCTGCTCTGCGGGACGATCACTCGTCCTGGTGGTGTCCAGCTCGGCTGGGTGCTCCAGGCCGCGCTGGTGCTGAGCGGTTTCTTCGTTCCGACGATGTTCATCCTCGGGGTGGTTTTCGCGGGTCTGTGGTGGGCCTCGGTCCACTACGGTCGCAAGATCGACGAGGCGAAGGCCCGCTGGGCGGCGGCGCAGGACGCGGCCGAGGGGGTGGCCTGACCGGCAGGCCGCCCCCTGCGGCCAAACCCGGCCGCGGGCCCGGCTCCGCGCCCCTGTAGCCTCGATCCACCGCACCCGCATGCCTGCAAGGAGCCGCACACCATGACCCAGCGCACCCTCGTTCTCCTCAAGCCCGACGCTGTCCGGCGCGGACTGGTCGGCGAGATCGTCGGGCGGATCGAGCGCAAGGCCGGCTGGCGGATCACCGCACTGGAGCTGCGCACGCTGGACCGCGCCACGCTGGAGCAGCACTACGCCGAGCACGTCGGCCGCCCGTTCTACGAGCCGCTGGTGGAGTTCATGCAGTCCGGCCCGATCGTGGCCCTGGTCGCCGAGGGCGAGCGGGTCATCGAGGGCGTCCGTATGCTGGCCGGTCCCACCGACCCGATCGCCGCCGCGCCCGGCTCCATCCGCGGCGACTTCGGCACGATCACCCGGGAGAACCTGATCCACGCCTCGGACTCGGAGGAGTCCGCGGAGCGCGAGCTGAAGCTGTTCTTCCCCGGAATCGCCTGATCGCCGATCAGCCGAACAGCGCTCAACCCTGGGGCGACCGAATTAATTCGGTCGCCCTTCGGTATAGGGTCCGGGATCGCGGGAACGCATCCCTCCGACGTAACGTCACCATGAGAGGAACGGTCATCCGTTCCGCTCGCAAAGGCGAAGCACCCTCGCGCGGTGTCCGTCGGTACGCCACTACGATGGAATCTTCCACGCCCGCCGCGCTCAGCCCGCCATGCAGAACAAGCCATCATGCTTTCTCTGAAGGCCCGACGCATCCTCAATGGGGAACAAGGGGAACTCAATGTCGTTCATCGGCCGTGACATGGCTATCGACCTCGGGACTGCCAACACGCTGGTGTACGTCAGGGGGCGCGGCATCGTCCTGAACGAGCCGTCCGTCGTGGCCATCAACACCAACACCGGCGGCATCCTGGCGGTCGGCTCCGAGGCCAAGAAGATGATCGGCCGTACGCCGGGCAACATCGTTGCCGTACGGCCGCTGAAGGACGGCGTGATCGCCGACTTCGAGATCACCGAGCGGATGCTCCGCTACTTCATCCTGAAGATCCACAAGCGCCGCTACCTGGCCCGCCCGCGGGTCGTCGTCTGCGTGCCCTCCGGCATCACCGGAGTCGAGCGACGCGCCGTCATCGAGGCCTCCACGCAGGCCGGTGCGCGGCAGGTGCACATCATCGAGGAGCCCATGGCGGCGGCCATCGGCTCCGGTCTGCCCGTCCACGAGGCCACCGGCAACATGGTCGTCGACATCGGCGGCGGCACCACCGAGGTGGCGGTCATCTCGCTGGGCGGAATCGTCACTGCCCAGTCCATCCGGGTCGCCGGTGACGAGCTGGACAACGCGATCATCCAGCACGTCAAGAAGGAGTACTCGCTCCTCCTCGGCGAGCGCACCTCCGAACAGATCAAGATCACCATCGGTTCGGCGTACGACATGGACAAGGACGAGCACACCGAGATCCGCGGCCGCGACCTGGTCTCCGGGCTGCCCAAGACCGTCGTCATCTCCGCCGCCGAGGTCCGCAAGGCCATCGAGGAGCCGGTCAACGCGATCGTCGACGCGGTGAAGACCACGCTCGACAAGTGCCCTCCGGAGCTCTCCGGCGACATCATGGACCGCGGCATCGTCCTCACCGGCGGCGGCGCGCTGCTGCGCGGACTGGACGAGCGGCTGCGCCGCGAGACGGGCATGCCGATCCACATCGCGGAGGACCCGCTGGACTCGGTGGCGCTCGGCTCCGGCAAGTGTGTCGAGGAGTTCGAGGCGCTCCAGCAGGTGCTGGACGCCCAGCCCCGCAGGTGAACAACCCCGGCCCGCCGTACGGAACGCCACCGTTCCGTACGGCCGGTCATTGATATACAGGCACGAACATTCCGACGAGGAAGGCACGGCCGCCGCACGTGAGGGACACACGAGAGAGCCGGCTGCTCCTGGTGCTGCTGATCGCCATCGCGTTCGCATTGATCACGGTGGATATCCGCGGAGGCGAGGAGTCGCCGGTGGACGGCGCCCGGAAGGCCGCCGCGGCGGCCTTCGGGCCGGTGGAGAACGGTGTCGCGGCAGCGGTCGACCCGGTGGGCAACGCCATAGGGGCGGTACGCGAATCGGGGGCACGGCACACCCGGATCGCCCAGCTGGAGCAGGAGAACGCCAAGCTCCGCACGGAGCTGGGCAGTGACGACCGCAACCGCAGCCGGGTCCGCGAGCTGGACCGGATGCTGAAGAAGTCGGCCACCGGGCAGTACGGCATCAAGGGCGCCGAGGTCATCGCCATAGGAGCGGCCCAGGGCTTCTCCTGGACGATCACCATCGACGCGGGCTCCAAGGACGGGATCAAGCGCGACATGACCGTCATCAACGGTGACGGTCTGGTGGGCCGGGTCACGACCGTCGGCCCGGACACCGCCACGGTGCTCCTCGCCAACGACCCCGACTTCACCGTCGGCACCCGGATGGAGAAGACCGACGAGCTGGGCTTCGCCACCGGGCAGGGCTCCCAGCCGCTGTCGGTCCAGTTCCTCAACGGCAGGGCGAAGGTGAAGAAGGGCGACCGGCTGGTCACCTTCGGCTCCAGCAAGGACAAGCCGTTCGTGCCCGGGGTCCCGGTCGGCGAGGTCGTCCGCGTCGACCCGTCCGGCGGCGGCCTGACCCGTACGGTCTACGTCCGCCCGTACGTCGGCTTCACCAAGCTCGACATCGTCGGCGTCGTGGTCCAGGCGCCGCGCGAGGACCCCCGGGACATGGTCCTGCCCAAGCAGCCGGCCAAGCCCGCCAAGCCGAAGCCCACCCCGACCGTCACGGTCACGATCTCGCCCAACGGCGACATCGTCGACACCGGGGGGAACGTCGTCGGGAACATCCACGAGAGCCCCGATTCCAGTAACAGCCCGGACCCGAACGGCTCGGCGGACGCCACCCCGAACGCCGACGCCGCGGTCGACGAGCAGAGGTAGAGCTGATTCCCATGCGTCTGAACCGGATTCTGCTCTCCACCGTCCTGGTCGTCGTCGCCCTGGTCGTCCAGGTCTCCGTGCTCGCCCGCCTCCAGCTCCCCGGCGCCGTCCCGGACCTGCTGCTGCTCGTCGTGCTCGGCCTCGCCTTCGTGTACGGGCATGTCAGCGGTGCCCTGGTCGGCTTCGGCGCGGGGCTCCTCGCGGACCTGGCGCCGCCCGCGGACCACGCCGCGGGACGATACGCGCTGGTCCTCTGCGTCATCGGCTACCTCGCCGGGCTGGTCAAGCCGGAGACCGGGCAGCTGAAGTCGGCGATGGTCCCGATGATCGGCGTGGTGTCCGCGGCGATCGGCTCGACGCTGCTGTACGCGCTGGTCGGCGCGCTCGTCGGGGACACCGCGGCCCGCCACGTGGGCCTGGGCAGCCTGCTGTTCACCGCCGCCCTGTACGACCTGCTGCTCGCGCCCTTCGTCGTCCCGCTCGTCATGGCCGCCGCCAGACGCACGGCGGGTGATCCGCTCGCCGACACCAGCGGCGGCGGGGACGTGGCCGCGGGCTGGCTCGCCTCCGGCACCGGTCTCAGGATCGGCAGCCAGCGCGGCGGACTGCGCGTCAAGGCGGCCCGCAACCGAGCGGCCCGCGCCGGACGCATCAAGGGGGTCAAGCGCCTGTGACCAACATCCCGGAGACCGGCCGGACCCCGAGGGTCCAGATCCGCCTGGTCGTCATCCAGGTCCTGGTCTTCTCGCTGCTGCTCACCCTCGGCGGGCGGCTCTGGTACCTCCAGATCCGCAACGGCCAGGAGTACAGCGACGAGGCGAAGAACAACCACGTGCAGCAGGTCGTCCAGCCCGCCGTCCGCGGCTCCATCCTCGACGCGCGCGGGGTCCCCCTCGCCGACAACGAGACCCGGCTGGTGGTCTCCGCCAGCCGCACCGAGCTGCTGAAGATGAAGGACGACGGCAAGAGCGTCCTGACCCGGCTCGCCGGGGTCCTCGACATGAAGCCCAAGGAGG
Organism: Streptomyces sp. NPDC056347; assembly: GCF_042262625.1. NCBI lineage: Bacteria > Bacillati > Actinomycetota > Actinomycetes > Kitasatosporales > Streptomycetaceae > Streptomyces > Streptomyces sp. NPDC056347. The sequence continues at coordinate 12,909 of NZ_JBHJQP010000127.1, forward strand.
TCCTCGACAAGGTCCGGCTCTGCGACGCGAAGACGCCGCAGCCCTGCTGGAACGGCTCGCCGTACCAGCCGATCCCGGTCACCGACGAGGCCACCACCCAGCAGGCCCTGACGATCCGCGAGCGCGCCGAGGACTTCCCCGGGATCACCGCCGAACCCACCGCCGTGCGCCGCTACCCCGCCCCCGGCAAGGCCAACACCGCGCAGGTCCTCGGCTATCTCTCGCCGGTCACCGACGACGAGATCACCAAGGCCCAGCACACCGAATCGCCGTACCTCCGCTCCGACCAGGTCGGCCGCTCCGGCCTGGAGCGCACGTACGACAAGGAGCTGCGCGGCAAGGCCGGGGTCACCCGCTACGAGGTCGACAACCTCGGCCGGGTCATCGGCCAGGCGAAGGACGACGCGGCGGAGCCCGGCTCCAGTGTCGTCACCTCCATCGACGCCCGGGTCCAGGCCGTCGCCGAGTACGAGCTGAACGGGGCGATGAAGGAGGCCCGCAAGGCCTTCGACAAGAACACCGGGGAGAACTACAAGGCCGACTCCGGAGCCGTCGTCGTCATGGAGGCGAAGACCGGCCGGATCGTCGCGATGGCCTCGCTGCCCAACTACGACCCCAACTCCTGGGTCGGCGGCATCTCCGCCAAGGACTACGCCAAGCTCACCGGCAAGAACTCCAACTTCCCGCTGCTGAACCGGGCCATCCAGGGCCAGGCCGCCCCCGGCTCGATCTTCAAGGTCATCTCCTCGACCGCCGCGGTCAACGCCGGTTACGCCTTCGACGGCCACTACCCGTGCCCCAGCTCGTACAACATCGGCGGCCAGACCTTCACCAACTACGAGTCCCAGGGCTACGGCGACATCACCATCGGCCGCGCCCTGGAGGTCTCCTGCGACACCGTCTACTACGGCCTCGCCCACCAGGAGTGGCTGAAGGACGGCGGCATGAACCCGAAGAAGCACCCCAAGGACTGGTTCTACAAGACCGCCCACCAGTTCGGCCTCGGCAAGGAGACCGGCATCGACCTCCCCAACGAGGTCAGCGGCCGCGTCCCCGACCGCGAGTGGAAGCAGAAGTTCTTCGACGCCAACAAGGACGCCTGGTGCAAGCAGGGCAAGAAGGACGGCACGTACGTCGAGCGGATCGCCTACGAGAACTGCCGCGAGGGCGACAAGATGCGCGCCGGTGACTCCGTCAACTACTCGATCGGCCAGGGCGACACACTCGTGACGCCGATACAGATGGCGAGCATCTACGCGGCCATCTCCAACGGCGGCACGCTCCACGACCCGACCGTCGGCAAGGCGATCGTCAGCGGCGACGGCAAGCAGGTCCAGGAGATCAGGCCGAAGTCGCACGGCAAGCTGCCCTTCACCCGCAAGACCCGCAACGACATCGACCAGGCCCTCGCGGGCGTCGCGACCGTCGGTTCGGCCGCGTGGCGGTTCGGCGGCTGGCCGCAGGACAAGATCCCGATGCACGCCAAGACGGGTACGGCCGAGGTCTACGGCAAGCAGACGACCTCCTGGTTCGCCACGTACACCAAGGACTACTCGATCGTCATGACGATCTCCCAGGGCGGTACGGGCTCCGGCGCCTCCGGGCCCGCCGTGCGCAACATCTACGACGCGATCTACGGGCTCGACGACTCCGGCAAGCAGGACCTGAAGAAGGCGCTGCTGCCGACCCCGCAGAAGGCCCTGCCGAAGATCCAGGCGGACGGTTCGATCGACTCCCCGACGATCAAGCCGTACAACCCGGACTCGCAGAAGACCCCGGAGAGCCAGACCCTCGCCGCGGTCGTGGGGAGGCGCGACTGATGGCCGGCTTCTCCGTCCAGCGGTACACCCCCGAGCGCACGGCGTGGGCCAGACTCGTCGCCCGCGACTCGGTGGTCCGCAAGCTGGACTGGCCGCTGCTCGGGTCCGCCCTCGCGCTCTCCTTCATCGGCTCGCTGCTGGTCTACTCGGCGACCCGGGGACGCGACTCGCTCACCCACGGCGACCCGTACTACTTCCTCTTCCGGCACGCCCTCAACACCGGCATCGGCTTCGCCCTGATGGTCGGCACGATCTGGCTCGGCCACCGCACCCTGCGCGGTGCCGTCCCGATCCTGTACGGCCTCTCGGTGATCCTGGTGCTGGCGGTGCTCACCCCGCTCGGCGCCACGGTCAACGGCGCCCACGCGTGGATCATCATCGGCGGCGGCTTCTCGCTCCAGCCCTCCGAGTTCACCAAGATCACCATCATCCTGGTCATGGCGATGCTGCTCGCCGAGCGCGTCGACGCGGGCGACCAGCTCCACCCCGACCACCGGACCGTCGCCAAGGCCCTCGGCCTGGCCGCCGTCCCGATGGCCATCGTCATGGGCATGCCGGACCTCGGCTCGGTGATGGTCATGGCCGTCATCGTGCTCGGCGTCCTGCTCGCCTCCGGAGCCTCGCACCGCTGGATCGGCGGGCTGCTCGGCGCGGGCGTGGCCGGTGCCGTCGCGGTCTGGCAGCTCGGCCTGCTCGACGAGTACCAGATCGCCCGCTTCGCCGCCTTCGCCAACCCCGCGCTCGACCCGGCGGGCGTCGGCTACAACACCAACCAGGCCCGTATCGCGATCGGCTCCGGCGGCCTCACCGGGACCGGCCTCTTCCAGGGCACCCAGACCACCGGCCAGTTCGTCCCCGAACAGCAGACCGACTTCGTCTTCACCGTCGCGGGCGAGGAACTCGGCTTCGTCGGCGCCGGACTGATCCTCGTCCTGCTCGGCGTGGTGCTCTGGCGGGCCTGCCGGATCGCCCGCGAGACGACCGAGCTGTACGGCACGATCGTCGCCGCCGGGATCATCGCCTGGTTCGCCTTCCAGGCCTTCGAGAACATCGGGATGACGCTCGGCATCATGCCGGTGGCCGGTCTCCCGCTGCCCTTCGTCTCGTACGGAGGCTCCTCGATGTTCGCCGTCTGGGTGGCGGTCGGGCTCCTCCAGTCGATCAGGGTGCAGCGGCCGATAAGCGCCTGAACCGGCACGGACCGGGCGGATCGCCGTAGATTCGGGGTATGGCGTACGCGCAGCGGCGGGAGCGGTACGGCGGCGGCGAGGGACCGGCCACCGCGGGCGATCACGTCCTCGCGTACGTGCGCGAGCAGACCGAGGAGATCGCCGCCCTCGCACCCGCCGTCCGCGACGACCTGCCCGACGCAGTGCACCGGATGCGGGTCGCCGCCCGCAGGCTGCGCAGCACCCTGCGGACCCACCACGGACTCCTCGACCGGTCCGTCACCGGCCCGCTCGGCGACGAGCTGAAGTGGCTGGCCGCCGAGCTGGGCGCCGACCGCGACCAGGAGGTGCTCGACGCCCGGCTGCGCGCCCGCCTCGACGAGCTGCCCGGCACCCTGGTCCTCGGCCCGGCCCGGGCCCGGCTGCGGATCCGGTCGGCGGCCCGGCGGGGCGACTCCCGCCGCCGGGTCGTCGCCGTGCTCGACGGGCGCCGCTACCGGGCCCTCCTCGACGGCCTCGCCGCCCTCCTCGCCGACCCGCCGCTGCTCCCCGCCGCCTCCCGCGACCCGGCCCGGGTGCTGTCCCGTTCGGTGCTCCGGGAGTACCGCCGCCTCGCCGCCCGGGTCGCCCGCGCCCTGGAACTCCCGCCGGGACCCGACCGGGACCTCGCCCTGCACGAGGCCCGCAAGGCCGCCAAACGCGCCCGGTACGCGGCGGAGGCCGCCCGCCCCGCACTCGGCCGCCCCGCGAAGCGGTTCGCCGCCCGGACGAAAGCCGTGCAGAGCCTCCTCGGCGACCACCACGACGGTGTGGTGGCCCGCGAGGAGCTGCTCCTCCTGGCCGCCCGGGCCCACGCCGCGGGCGAGTCCGCCTTCACCTGGGGACTCCTGTACGGGCGGGAGGAAGCCGCCGCCGCGGCCCGGGAACGCGAGCTCGTCCACGTCTGGGAGCGGGCCTCCCGGCCCCGGTTGCGGGCGGCACTGGAAGGCTGAGCCTCGGGGTACGCTTGATGGTCACCCCTTGCCCGCTCTCGAAAGTGCGCGATGTCTGTCGACTCGGTCTTCCCACAGCTCGAAGCTCTGCTCCCGCATGTGCAGAAGCCCATCCAGTACGTCGGCGGTGAGCTGAACTCCACCGTCAAGCCGTGGGACGAATGCGACGTCCGCTGGGCGCTGATGTACCCGGACGCGTACGAGGTCGGGCTGCCCAACCAGGGCGTCATGATCCTGTACGAGGTACTCAACGAGCGCCAGGGTGTCCTCGCCGAGCGCACCTACAGCGTGTGGCCGGACCTCGAGGAGCTGATGCGCGAGCACAAGGTCCCGCAGTTCACCGTGGACAGCCACCGCCCGGTCAAGGCCTTCGACGTCTTCGGGCTGAGCTTCTCCACCGAGCTCGGCTACACCAACATGCTCGCCGCCCTCGACCTCGCGGGCATCCCGCTGAACGCCGCGGACCGCACCCTCGACGACCCGATCGTGCTGGCCGGCGGCCACGCCGCGTTCAACCCCGAGCCGATCGCCGGGTTCATCGACTGCGCGGTCATCGGCGACGGCGAGCAGGCCGTCCTGGAGATCACCGAGATCGTCCGGGCCTGGAAGGCCGAGGGCCGCCCCGGCGGCCGCGAGGAGGTGCTCTTCCGCCTCGCGAGGACCGGCGGCGTCTACGTACCGGGCTTCTACGACGTCGAGTACCTCCCCGACGGGCGGATCGGCCGGGTCGTGCCCAACAGGTCGGGCGTGCCGTGGCGGGTGTCCAAGCACACCGTGATGGACCTCGACGAGTGGCCGTACCCGAAGCAGCCGCTCGTCCCGCTCGCCGAGACCGTCCACGAGCGGATGTCCGTCGAGATCTTCCGCGGTTGCACCCGCGGCTGCCGTTTCTGCCAGGCCGGCATGATCACGCGCCCCGTGCGGGAGCGAAGCATCACCGGCATCGGCGAGATGGTCGACAAGGGCCTCAAGGCGACCGGCTTCGAGGAGGTCGGCCTGCTCTCGCTCTCCTCCGCGGACCACACCGAGATCGGCGAGATCGCCAAGGGCCTCGCCGACCGGTACACCGAGGACAAGATCGGTCTCTCGCTGCCCTCCACCCGCGTCGACGCGTTCAACGTGGACCTGGCCAACGAGCTGACCCGCAACGGCCGCCGCTCCGGTCTCACCTTCGCCCCCGAGGGCGGCTCCGAGCGGATGCGCAAGGTCATCAACAAGATGGTCTCCGAGGAAGACCTCATCCGTACGGTGGCCACCGCGTACGGCAACGGCTGGCGCCAGGTGAAGCTGTACTTCATGTGCGGGCTGCCCACCGAGACCGACGAGGACGTCCTCCAGATCGGCGACATGGCGGTCAACGTGATCGCCAAGGGCCGCGAGGTCTCCGGCCAGAACGACATCCGCTGCACCGTCTCCATCGGCGGCTTCGTGCCCAAGCCGCACACCCCCTTCCAGTGGGCGCCGCAGCTCAGTGCCGAGGAGACCGACGAGCGCCTGGCCAAGCTCCGCGACAAGATCCGCGGTGACAAGAAGTACGGCCGCTCCATCGGCTTCCGCTACCACGACGGCAAGCCCGGCATCGTCGAGGGCCTGCTCTCCCGCGGTGACCGCCGCGTCGGCTCCGTCATCCGCGCGGTCTACGAGTCCGGCGGCCGCTTCGACGGCTGGCGCGAGCACTTCAGCTACGACCGCTGGATGACCGCCGCGGAGAAGACGCTGCCCGGCTACGGCGTGGACGTCGACTGGTACACCACCCGCGAGCGGAGCTACGAGGAGGTCCTGCCCTGGGACCACCTGGACTCCGGCCTGGACAAGGACTGGCTCTGGGAGGACTGGCAGGACGCGCTCGACGAGACCGAGGTCGAGGACTGCCGCTGGACCCCTTGCTTCGACTGCGGCGTCTGCCCGCAGATGGACACGAGCATCCAGATCGGCCCGACCGGCAAGAAGCTGCTGCCGCTGTCGGTCGTGAAGTAACCGGCGCGAGAACCGCCACGCCCGGACCGCCACCGGGTACCGAAGGCCCGGCCGGGCAGCCCCCCGGACCGGGCCTTCCGCATGCCCGGCGACGCCCGGCCGGCCGGGGCGCACGGGCCCGGCGGACCGGGGGCGCACGAGCCCGGGGAACCGGGGAGGTCCCTTGCGCGTACTCTGGGTAGTACAACGACTGTGCCCAGCGCGGCGCCCGAACCAGAGATCTCCTCGCCCGGACGTATGAGACCGGGCGGGGGTGAGCCGGACCGGACACCCCGGGCCACCCCAAATTTCGAGGGCGGCGTGCCACCGCGTCCGCCCCGCACCGAGGAGAAGAACCACTGGGCAAGCGACAGCCCGAAGGCCCGCCGCCCGCACCGGCGGTGCAGCGCATCCGACTGCGCTACACCAAGCGCGGCCGCCTCCGGTTCACCAGTCACCGTGACTTCCAGCGTGCTTTCGAGCGGGCCCTGCGCCGCTCCGAGGTGCCCATGGCCTACTCGGCGGGCTTCACCCCGCACCCGAAGGTCTCGTACGCCAACGCGGCCCCGACCGGTACGGGCAGCGAGGCCGAGTTCCTGGAGATCGCCCTCACCGAGGCCCGCGATCCGGCGGTCCTGCGCGAGCTGCTCAACGACTCGCTGCCGGACGGCCTCGACATCACCGATGCCGTGGAGGCCCGCACCTCCGGCCTCGCCGACCGGCTGACCGCCTCCGTGTGGGAGCTGCGGCTGGACGGCGTGGAGAGCGCGGCGGCCGCCGAAGCGGTGGACGCCTTCAACCGGGCGGAGACCGTGGAGGTCCAGCGCCGCGCGAAGAACGGCATGCGCACCTTCGACGCCCGTGCCGCCGTCGTCGACCTGCGGGTCCTTGATCCACAGGCTGATAGGCCCGGGGACGGGCCCTGTGCGATACTGCGGCTGGTTGTTCGGCACGTGACACCTGCCGTGCGACCTGACGACGTCCTGTCCGGTCTTCACGTTGTGGCCGACCTGGCGCCGCCGGTCCCCGCAGCGGTGACCAGGCTGGCGCAGGGGCTCTTCGACGAGGAGTCCGGCACGGTGACCGACCCGCTCGCGCCCGACCGCGAGGCAGACCCGGCCGCTCCACCCACGGCCACCGGGACCGCCGTCGCGACGGCGCCGGAAGGTGCAGGTTCCGCGTAAGGCGGTCGTTGCGGCGCGGCCTTCGACCCGGACCCATCCGGATCGGGCCGCGCGATGACCCAATAAGACTTTCGCCAGGCCGTCCGCCCCGCGCGTACGGAACCGGCGAGCCAGACATTGAGCTCCCGTGCGGCGCCCGCGCCCCGGACGGCCAAGCCGCGTACCACACGCGGACCGCGCCGGACCGGAACCAGGCGCGGCGCCCGGGAGCCTGACGGGAGAACCGCCCGCATGCCCCAGTCCAATGAACCCGGCACGACCGGGAACGCCGAAGAGAACAACGCACCCGGCGACAAGCTGCCGCCGCGCCGCAGGCGCCGCGCCGCGTCCCGCCCGGCCGGTCCGCCGGTGACGGAGGAGCGGGCCGCGCAGGAGGCGACGCCGGCCATACCGGCCGCTGACGCCGCGGTGTCCGACAGCGGGTCCGCCGACGCCGCCGCGTCGGAGGAGGCCGCGCCCGCCGCCCGGCCGCGCCGCCGTGCCGTGCGCAAGGCGACGTCTGCGTCCGGTGCGCCGAAGGCCGCCGAGGTGGTGGAGATCGTGGCGGAGACCCCGGTCGTCGAGGCCGAGGTCGAGCCGGAGCCCGAGGTTGTGGAGGCGGCTCCGGCGCGTGGGCGTCGTCGTGCCGTGCGTAAGGCGACGTCTCCGGCGGGTGCGCCGAAGGCCGCCGAGGCGGTGGAGATCGTGGCGGAGACCCCGGCCGTGGCCGAGCCCGAGCCGGTGGACGAAGCAGCCGAGGCCGTCGAGCCGGAGACCGAGGACGCCGCGCCGCGCGGCCGCCAGCGCCGCCGGGCCACCGCCGCCGCCGGCCGTCCGGAGTTCACGGCCACGGCCGAGGAGCCCGCACGCAAGAGCCGTCGCGCCACGCGCCCCGCCGTGGCCGTGTTCCAGGCGCCGGTCTTCGCCGAGCCGATGTTCCAGACCCCCGAGACCGCCGCTGCCGCGGCCGCCGCCTCGCGTCACGAGGAGAGCGTCGTCGAGGAGGAGACCGAGGCCGTCGAGGAGCCGGTGGCCGCCGTCGAGGCCGCGCCGCAGTCCGGGTCCCGTCGCCGTCGCCGCCGTCGCGGTGAGGCCGCCGAGCCCGAGCAGGCCGCCGCGCCCGTGGCGGAGGAGCCGGCTGAGGAGGAGCCCGCCGCGGAGCTGGAGCCCGACGCCGAGCCGGAGTCCGAGGGCGACGAGACGGACGAGTACGGGGACCGGCCCTCGCGCCGCCGCCGTCGCGGAGGCCGCCGCCGTCGCCGCGGCGAGGCCAACGAGGGCGAGGAGATCTCGGAGCAGCACGCCGAGGAGACCGCCGCCTACCAGGCCGAGGACGAGCCGGAGCACGCCGAGGAGTCCGAGGACGAGGACGAGGACGAGGCAGCCGCCTCGGGTTCGAGCAGCAGCCGTCGCCGCCGTCGCCGCCGTCGTCGCAGCGGCGATGCCGCGGCCGACGCCGAGGGCGGCGCGGACGACCCGGAGCGTACGGTCGTCAAGGTCCGCGAACCCCGCCGCAAGGAGGAGCGCGAGCCCGGCACCGGCTTCGACGAGGTCCAGTCCATCAAGGGCTCGACGCGTATGGAGGCCAAGAAGCAGCGCCGCCGCGAGGGCCGTGAGCAGGGCCGCCGCCGCGTCCCGATCATCACCGAGGCCGAGTTCCTGGCCCGCCGCGAGGCGGTGGAGCGGGTCATGGTCGTCCGCCAGAACGGCGACCGCACCCAGATCGGCGTCCTCGAGGACAACGTGCTCGTCGAGCACTACGTCAACAAGGAGCAGGCGACCAGCTACGTCGGCAACGTCTACCTGGGCAAGGTGCAGAACGTCCTGCCGTCCATGGAGGCCGCCTTCGTCGACATCGGCAAGGGCCGCAACGCCGTGCTCTACGCCGGTGAGGTGAACTTCGAGGCGCTCGGCATGGCCCACGGCCCGCGCCGCATCGAGACCGCGCTCAAGTCCGGCCAGTCCGTCCTCGTGCAGGTCACCAAGGACCCGATCGGCCACAAGGGCGCCCGCCTGACCAGCCAGGTCTCGCTGCCCGGCCGCTACCTGGTCTACGTGCCCGAGGGTTCGATGACCGGCATCAGCCGCAAGCTGCCCGACACCGAGCGGGCCCGGCTGAAGACCATCCTCAAGAAGATCGTCCCCGAGGACGCGGGCGTCATCGTCCGTACCGCCGCGGAGGGCGCGAGCGAGGACGAGCTGCGCCGTGACGTCGAGCGGCTCCAGCAGCAGTGGGAGGACATCCAGAAGAAGTCGAAGAGCACCGGCAGCTCCAACGCGCCGACCCTGCTCTACGGCGAGCCGGACATGACCGTCCGGGTCGTCCGCGACATCTTCAACGAGGACTTCTCCAAGGTCATCGTCAGCGGTGACGAGGCGTGGGAGACCATCCACGGATACGTCTCCCAGGTGGCGCCCGACCTGTCGGACCGCCTGTCGCGCTGGACCTCCGAGGTCGACATCTTCGCGACGTACCGGATCGACGAGCAGCTGATGAAGGCGCTGGACCGGAAGGTCTATCTGCCGAGCGGCGGCTCGCTGGTGATCGACAAGACCGAGGCGATGGTCGTCGTCGACGTCAACACCGGCAAGTTCACCGGTCAGGGCGGCAACCTCGAGGAGACCGTCACCAAGAACAACCTGGAGGCGGCCGAGGAGATCGTGCGCCAGCTGCGGCTGCGCGACCTCGGCGGCATCGTCGTCGTCGACTTCATCGACATGGTGCTGGAGTCCAACCGGGACCTGGTGCTGCGGCGCCTGCTGGAGTGCCTGGGCCGTGACCGTACGAAGCACCAGGTCGCCGAGGTCACGTCGCTGGGCCTGGTCCAGATGACCCGCAAGCGGGTGGGCCAGGGTCTGCTGGAGTCCTTCTCCGAGACCTGTGTCCACTGCAACGGGCGCGGTGTGATCGTCCACATGGAGCAGCCGACCTCGGTCGGTGGCGGCGGCAAGCGTTCCAAGAAGCGCGGCCGGGGCGGTGCGGACCACGAGCACGTGACCGAGGCCGCGGCCGAGGTGGAGACCGAGGCCGAGGTCGCCGCCGAGGCGGCCGCCCCGGTGGCGCTGCCCGAGCCGGAGTTCGCCCCGGACGAGGAGCTGTACAGCAGCCCGGCCGAGGCCGAGGCGGCCGCGACCCGTGGCCGTGGCCGCCGCCGGGCGACCCGTAAGGCGACCGCCCCGGCGGGTGCGCCGAAGGCCGTCGGGCCGGAGCCCGTGGTGGCTGCCGGGCCCGCCGCGCCCGAGGCCGAGCCGGCCGTGGCGCCGGAGCCGGTCGTCGAGGCCCCCGCCCCGGTCGCCGAGGCCCCCGCCCCGGTGGCCGAGGAGGAGACCCCGGCCCCCGCGGCCGAGGCCGCCCCGCCGCGTGCGCGCCGTCGGGCGACCCGCAAGGCGACCGCCCCGGCGGGTGCTCCGGCCCCGTCCGCGCAGGCCCCGTCCGAGGCGGACGCCCCGGTCCGGGCCGTGCAGGAGGCCGCCCCGGCCGCCGAGCCCGAGGCCGCACCCGAGGAGGCGCCCGTCGAGGCCGCCCCGCCGCGTGCCCGCCGCCGGGTGACGCGTAAGGTCACCGCCCCCGCGGGCTCGCCCGCCGGTGCGGACGGCGCCGAGGTCGTCGTGGTGACCGGTTCGCCCGAGGCCGGGACGAAGCCGGCCGCCGAGCCGACGCCGGCCGCCGAGCCGACGCCGGCCGCCGAGCCGACGCCGGCCGCCGAGCCGGTGTCGGAGACCGAGCCGACGCCGGAGGCCGAAGCGGCGGCCCCCGCCAAGAAGGCGGCCCGCAAGACCGCCAAGAAGGCCACGGCCAAGAAGGCGGCCACGAAGAAGACGGCCGCCAAGAAGACCGTCGCGAAGAAGACGACGGCCAAGAAGGCGGCCACGAAGAAGACCGCCACCGCGGAGAAGGCGGTGAAGGCGGCCAAGGCCGCCGTCCCCGCCGACGCCGAGAGCTGATCAGCGGCCGGAATGCGACGG
>NZ_JBHJQP010000128.1:0-23559 GCF_042262625.1 Streptomyces sp. NPDC056347
CCCCCTTTTTCCGGACTTTCGGGCCCCCGGGCGTCCCCCGGGCGGCCGACCTTGCGCAACCGTGTGCGTAAACCGCCGGTACCCGGGAGGATGGCGAGTCGGGAGGGAGCCGGACATGGATGACAAGGAAGCACTCCGCGTGGGCGCCGCGGTGCGCCGCAGACGCAGGACCCTGGGGCTCACGCTGGCCGTGGTCGCCGGCCGCAGCGGCCTGTCCGTGCCGTTCCTCAGCCAGATCGAGAACGAGCGGGCCCGGCCCAGCGCCCGGTCCCTGGACCGGGTCGCCGAGGCGCTGGAGACCACCACGGCACGGCTGCGCGCCGCCGCCGACTCCGCACGCGCCGTCGACGTCGTACGCGCGGGCGGGGACGGGGCGCGCGCGGGCGGGGAGGACGGGGTGCGCCGGGTGGTGCGCGGGCGCCACCAGCTCAGTGCCCTGGAGTTCACCGGCGAGCTGGACCTCGGGCGCGAGTTCCAGCACCGCAACGACGAGGTGATGTACGTGGTGCGGGGCGCCGCCGAGGTGGAGGCCGAGGGGCAGGCGTACCGGCTGGAGGAGGGCGACACCCTCTTCCTGTCCGGCGGGGTGCGCCACCGCTGGCGGGCCACGACGCCCGGGACGCGCCTCCTGGTCGTCGCGGTCGCCGAGCACATCGACGCCACCTACGACTCACGCCGCTGACGGGGGCCGCCGTGCGCGTCGTCTCCCTGGTCCCCTCGCTCACCGAGGCCGTCGCCGCCACGGCCCCCGGCCTGCTCGTCGGCGTCACCGACTGGTGCACCCACCCGGCCGGCCTCGCCGCCGCCCGGATCGGCGGGACGAAGAACCCCGACGTCGCCGCGGTGCTCGCGCTCCGGCCCGATCTGGTCGTCGCCAACGAGGAGGAGAACCGTGCGGCCGACCTCGCCGCGCTCCGGTCCGCCGGTACGGAGGTGCTGGTCACCGAGGTCCGCACCCTCGACCGGGCCCTGACGGAGCTGGCACGCGTCCTGGCCGCCTGCGGCCTGCCCCGGCCGCGCTGGCTGGACGAGGCCGGCGAGGCCTGGGCGGCCCTGCCCGCGCCCGGCGCCCGGTGCCGCGCCGTGGTCCCGGTCTGGCGCCGCCCCTGGATGGTGCTGGGCCGCGACACCTTCGCCGGGGACCTGCTCGCCAGGCTCGGCGTCGAGAACGTCTACGCGGACCACGCCGAGCGCTACCCCCGCGTCCCGCTCGCCGAGCTCAACGCGGCGGGGGCCGACCTGGTGGTGCTGCCCGACGAGCCGTACCGCTTCACCGCGGACGACGGACCCGAGGCCTTCCCCGCACTGCCCGCCGCACTCGTCGACGGGCGGTACCTCACGTGGTACGGACCGTCACTGGTGCGGGCGCCTGCGGCGCTGCGAGCAGCACTCCGCTGAACAGCCCGCGCAGCGTCCGCGCCCCGGCCACCGCCCACGCCGCCACCAGCAGCACGTACAGCGCCACGGCCAGCCAGGTGAACGCCGTGAGCCCGGTGTGCCGGGCCAGACCGGCGGCGCCCGTGACACACGTACCGACCGGGAAGGTGAAGCCCCACCACGTCATGGCGAAGGTCATCCCGTTCCGCACGGCCCGCACCACCAGTGCGACGGCCAGCGCCAGCCACAGCAGCGCGAAGCCCATCACCGGCACCCCGTAGAGCACGCCGAACACCGCGAGCCCCTCGGCGTACGGCGCCCCGATCGCGCCCGGCGCCACGTCGGCGAGCTGGTTGACCGCGGTCGTCGACTGCCCCAGCGGGCCGAGGACCAGGAAGAGCGTCGGCGTCAGCGCGAGCGGCAGCGGCCCCTGGTGGACCAGCCGGGCGAAGATCAACGGCAGCATCACCAGCGTTGCCAGCAGGCTCAGCCCGAACATCGCGTAGCAGGCCAGCAGCATCGCCTCCCGCCACTGTCCGGCAGGCAGCTCCGGCACCAGCAGCGGCCCCAGGGCCGCGGAGACCATCGGGGCCACCAGCGGCAGCAGCCACACCGGCGACGCGGTGCCGGGCTCGATGCGATGGCGCACGACCATCAGATAGGGGACGGCGACGGCGGCGGCCAGCCCGGTCAGCGTGCCCGCCGTGTACAGCACCGCGTCCACGGCCAGGGCCGCGTCGTGCCCGATGACGTCCCGCCCGACGACCATCGTCGAGCCGCCGACCGCCAGCAGCGCCATCGACAGGCAGCCGTAGAACGGGGCGACGGCCGGGTCGAGCAGATGGCGGCGGGCCTGGTCGCGGTGGGCGGCCCAGTGCCCGGCACGGGCCACCAGCACCGCGACGAGCGCGACCACCGCGAGCATCCACACCACCGTGCAGGCGGTACGCAGCCCCGCGACGTGCACGGGCAGCGCGACCCCCGCGCTGGCGACGATCGAGGTGCCCATGACGGCGGCGTACCAGTTGGGGCCGAGATACCGCAGGGAGGGCAGCCGTTCGGCGGCCGGGGCCGGTGCGGGGGAGTGCGAGGTCTGCGGAAAGATGGCCATGCCACGATTTTCCCGGCGCGGTCCGCCGCCCCACCAGACGTCCCGCGTCTATGAGGTCATAAAGTGGACTGATGACTGGCGACGCACCATCTGCCCCGCTCTCCCACCGGGTCCCCGACCTCGGCGCGCTGGAGCTCCTGCTCGCCGTCGCCCGGCACGGCAGCCTGGGGCGCGCGGCCCGGGACGTCGGGGTCAGCCAGCCCGCCGCCAGCAGCCGCATCCGTTCCATGGAGCGCCAGCTCGGCGTGGCCCTGCTGGACCGCTCGCCGCGCGGCTCCCGGCTCACCGACGCCGGGGCCCTGGTCACCGACTGGGCCCGTCGGATCGTCGAGGCGGCCGAGGCCTTCGACGCGGGCGCCCAGGCGCTGCGCGACCGGCGCGACTCCCGGCTCAGGGTCGCCGCCTCCATGACCATCGCCGAGTACCTGCTGCCCGGCTGGCTGATAGCGCTGCGCGCCGAACGTCCGGACACGGCGGTCTCGCTGCTGGCGGGGAACTCCGCGGCGGTCGCGGCCCGGCTGCTGACCGGCGAGGCCGACCTCGGATTCGTCGAGGGCCTCACCGTGCCCGAAGGGCTGGACGGCACGGTCATCGCCCATGACCGCCTCGTCGTCGTGGTCGCCCCGTCCCACGCCTGGGCCCGCCGTCGCACCCCCCTCACCCCGCAGGAACTGGCCGCGACCCCGCTCGTCCTGCGCGAACACGGCTCCGGCACCCGCCAGGTCTTGGACGCGGCGCTCGCCGTGCACGGCGGTCTCGCCCAGCCGCTGCTCGAACTCTCCTCCACGACCGCCGTGAAGGGCGCGGCGGAGAGCGGCGCCGGACCCTGCGTCCTGAGCGAACTCGCGCTCGGCGAGGAGCTGTCCGCCCGGCGCCTGGTCAAGGTCCCCGTCGCCGGGGTACGCCTGCGCCGCCAGCTGCGGGCCGTCTGGCCCTCCGGCCACCGCCCGGCGGGACCGGCCCGCGACCTGCTGTCCCTGACCGGCCGGGACAGCCGCGCCGCGTACTGACCCGTGGACGCGGTACCGGCCACCGCGGCGCCGGCCCGGCAGGAGCGGCGGGGGTGCTCACCGCGCCGACCGGCCAACTCCTCTCCGGCGCCCCGAGCCGCCCCGTAATGGTGATCCTTCGAACCTTTACGGGTCGATGTGCTCCCCGGGCGGATCTACGCGAGGAAGCCGCGCAGCAGCGCCGCCGTGCCCGCGCAGTGCTCGCGCGTCACCGCCCGGGCCGCCTCCCCGTCCCCGGCCAGGACCGCCTCGACCAGGTCGGTGTGCTGGTGCTGCGAATGCTCCAGGTTGCGCACCAGCAGCGGAATGCAGTCGAGCAGATCGTTCAGGGCGGCCCGGACGGCGGCGTACTGCGTGGCCAGCGAAGCGGAGCCGGCGAGCTCGGCCAGGGTCAGGTGGAAGAGGGTGTCGCGCCTGCGGTAGTCCGGCAGTGGCGCCTCGTGCGTCGCCGCGAGGGCCGCCCGCAGCCGCTCCGCGTCCTCGCCGGTGAGACCGCGTGCCGCGCACAGCTCGGCGGCCCCGGACTCCAGCACCTCGCGGAAGCGCAGCACGTCCTCGATGTCGACCGCGGCCACCCTGCGGCGCAGCTCCTCCTCGCCGGGGCTGTCGGCGCGCGGCCGGACGAACGTCCCGCCGTACCGGCCCCGCCTGCTCTCCACCAGGCCCTGGTCCTGAAGCACCTTCAGTACGTCGCGCAGGGTGACCCGGCTGATCCCCAGCAGCTCGGAGAGGTCCCGCTCGGCCGGCAGCCTTCCGCCGCCCGGCACCAGTCCCAGCCTGATCACCTGGAGGATCTGCTCCAGCGCCTCCTCGAAGCCGTTCCCCGCCCGGACGGGCCGCAGCACGGGCGTCAGACGGTCGGTGAACTCGCTCTCCCCGGTCACACCCCGTTCCCCTCCCGGTCGCACGGCCGACCGTCAGATCAGTGGCCGACCATCAATGGTTGGCCCTCACACCATAAACTTCCGCCCGATCGGGCGTGGAGCCTGCCCGGACGGCCCGGGCGGCCGCCGACGGACGTTTCGGACAAGCCGTGAACGGCCTGATCGGGCCGGTCAGCGAACCCTAGAGTGGCCGCATGAGCAACGCGACACCGCCCGGCTGGTACCCGGACAGCGCGACACCGGGCAGCGAGCGCTGGTGGGACGGCGCGGCGTGGACCGCTCACCTGCGCCCGGCGGCTCCGGCGGCTCCGGCGGCTCCGGCGGCTCCGACAGGCCCTGCCCCTCAGGGCTTCGGCCCGCCCGTACCGGTCCCGTCCGCCACCGCCGTACGCGGCAACGGCACCCGCACCCTCGTGCTCGCCGTGGCCGGACTGCTCGTCGTCGGCGCCGCCGTCACCGGAGCCGTGCTGCTGGGCCGGGGCGGGGACGGCCCGGGCCCCGGAGCCGCGCCCAGCACCTCCGTACCCGCGACCGGCACCGCGACCACCGCCCCCTCGCCCACCGGCTCGTCGTCCGGGGCCGGCCCGAAGGTCCTCGTCGACCAGCTCAACGGCATCACCCTGCCGATACCCGACGGCTGGGAGAAGCCCGACCGGACCTTCGAGCAGGCCCTCACCATGCGGACCGCCGACTTCTACGACTGCCCCGGCAACCCTTCCGACACCTGCTACCGCGCCACGGTGACCAGTCGCACCGCGAACGCCACCGACATCACCTCCGCCGAGAAGCTCGCCAGGCAGGACATCGCCGCCGCGGCCGGCGAGGCCTACGGGGAGAACGCCGCCGGCGAGCGCACCCACGGGGGCATCGTCTCCCACCAGCAACTCGACTCCGCCCCCGTGGCCGTCGCCGGACGCGCCGGATACCAGGTGCGCTGGCGGGTGAGGACGACCAAGGGGCCCGGCGGCTACGTGCAGTCGCTGGTCTTCCCGTCCACCATCGGCACCGAATCGCTGATCATCGTGCGGTACGCCTTCGACGCGGGCCCGGACGGCCCCCCGCTCACGCTCATGGACACCATCACCAAGGCGATCCGGCCGATCGGGGACAGCGCGACGAGCGGCGGTGCGGGCAGCACGATCGCCCCCTGAACCGGCCCGCCGCCCGTCACCCGGACCGGGCGGGTCCGGCTCAGAGGAACGTGCGGCCCTCGCCCCGGTACGTCGGCACGGTCGCGGTCACCCGGTCGCCCTCGATCAGCTGCAGCTCGTCGAACCGCTCGCACATCTCACCGGCCTTCGCGTGCCGGAACCACACCTTGTCGCCGATCAGCAGATCGTCGGCCGCGGCGCCGAGCAGCGGCGTCTGCACCTCGCCCGGCCCCTCCTGCGGGTCGTAGCGCAGCCCCTCGGGCAGATACGGCACGGGCAGCCGGTCCGGACCCGCGGGACCGGACGCCGGGTAGCCGCCGCCGAGGACGGTCACCACCCCCACGCCGGGGCGGCGCACCACCGGATGCGCGAACAGCGCCGCCGGACGGGCCGTGAACGACGTGTAGTTGTCGAACAGCCTCGGTACGTAGAGCCCCGACCCGGCGGCGATCTCGGTCACCGCCCGCTCGGCCGCCGTGTGCTGCACACTGCCGGTGCCGCCGCCGTTCACGAACTCCAGGTCCGGTGCCACCGCCCGGACCGCGCGCACCACCTCGGCCCGCCGCGCGGCCAGCTCCCTGCGCCCCGCGGCCTGCATCAGCCGTACCGCCCGGGACCGCAGCGGACGGCCCGCGACCGCGTCGCCGACCCCGGCGATGTGCCCCTCGTACGCCATCAGCCCCACCAGCCGGAAGCCGGGGCGCCGCGCCACCGAGCGCGCCAGCTCCGCGAGCTGGGCGGGGGAGCGCAGCGGGGAGCGCAGGGCCCCGATCCGGACCCGGCCGCCGAGCAGCCGCAGCGAGGTGTCCAGCTCCAGGCAGACCCGGATCTCCTCGCGGCCGCCCGCCCGCGCCGCGTCGATCAGCTCCAGCTGCGCGTGGTCGTCGACCATCACCGTCACCGCGGCGGCCAGTTTCGGGTCGGCGGCCAGCTCCGCGAGGGCGGACCGGTCGGCCGTCGGATAGGCCAGCAGGACGTCCTCGAAACCGGCCCGCGCCAGCCACAGCGACTCGGCCAGCGTGAACGACATGATCCCGGCGAAACCGGGCCGGGCCAGCACCCGTTCCAGCAGCGCCCGGCAGCGCACCGACTTGCTCGCCACCCGGACCGGTTTCCCGCCCGCCCGGCGGACCAGGTCGTCGGCGTTGGTGTCGAACGCGTCCAGATCCACGACGGCGATCGGGGCGTCCAGATGGGCGGTGGCCCGGTTGTAGCGGGTCCGGTCAGCGGCACGGGCAGTCATGGCCGCAGCTTGCCAGACGTCCGTACCGCTGGGTAGAGGGATGTTCCGCGCAGATCGTCAGGGGTCGGACGACCGGCTCCCGCAGGGGCGGCCCCACCCCGTAGAGTGACGGAACGCGGCACCAACGGGCCTGTCCGCGACGTCGATCCGCGCACGGTACGGAAATGGGACCAGGGGGACGGATGAGTACCGAGGCGCAGCGCGCTCCCGTCCCGCCCCGCCCCACGACCCCGCCCACGGGCCAGGCACCCGCCGCGCAGCCCTCGCCCGAGGCCCCCGCGGACCCGCCCGCCCCGGCGCGTCCTGACGACCCGCCGGCCGCCGCGCCCGTCCCGTCGCCGGAGACCACGGCCCGGCTCCGCCCCGTCGCGCCGGCCCCCGCCCCGCCCGCATCCGTCCCTCCGGTACGCGCCGTCCCGCCCGCCGCCGGAGCCCGGCCCGTTCCCGGGCAGCCGCCCGTCCCCGGAGCCCGGCCCGTTCCCGAGGTCCCGCCCGTCCCCGAAGCCCCGCCCGTTCCCGGGCAGCCGCCCGCGGCGACCCGGCGCAGGCCCGTCGGCGCGGTGGACCTGACCCCGCCCCCGGGAGCCGAACCCCGGCCCGGCCCGTACGTGTACCCGCGGCCGTTCGTCCCCCCGCACCCCGAGACGCCCGCCGAGACCACCACCCGGCTGCGCCCGATCCGTACCCGCCACCCCGCGCGGACGGCGGCGGCCGCGGTCTGCGTGGTGCTCGGTCTCGGGCTGATCGGCGGCGCGGTCACCGGCGCCTGGCTCACCAGCGACTCCTCGGCCGACGACGCCCGCGGCGCCTACGCCGTGGGCCGCTCCGCCTGGCACAGCGTCCCCGTGGACACGCTCTTCCCGCGCACCCTGCGCGGCGACGGGGCGGGCCCCGGCGGGGCCGACCGGATCTGGACGCGCCTGGCCGTCGCCCCCGACGGCGGCTGCCGGCCGGCCCTCGACCCGCTGCTGGCCCGGACGCTGGGCCCGGTCGGCTGCGAGCGGCTGGTCCGGGCCACCTACGTCGACGCCACCACCAGCAGCGTCACCACCGTCGGGGTGGTCTTCACCGAGGGCGACGCGGCCGCGATGAAGGCTCTCGGCGCCCGCTTCGCCGACCAGCGCCTGGACCGGCGTACCGACCTGATGCCCCGCGCGTATCCGGTCAAGGGCACGGCCGCCGCCGGATTCGGCGACCGGCAGCGGGCCAGCTGGACGGTCCACGTGCTGACCGAGGTGCCTGTCGTCGTCTTCGCGGTGTCCGGCTTCGCCGACGGACGCACCGTCACCGACCCGCAGCCCGCCGCGGCGGCCATGGCCGCGGGCGCCCGGACCGCCGCCGCCGAGGCCGGTCTGGGCAACGAGGCCAAGGGCATCGCCGACCGGATCGAGCGTGGCCTGCGCCGTACTGTCACCGATCTCATGGAGAAGCCGGAATGAGCCGCAGCCGCCACCACCGCGTCCTGGGTGCGGTCTGCGCCGCCACCGCGCTCGCCGTGCTGCCCGTGCAACCGGCCGGTGCCGACGCCATCCGGGACCAGCAGTGGGGCCTGGACGCGCTCCACACCGACCAGGCCTGGCGGACCACCAAGGGCCGCGGCGTCACCGTCGCCGTCGTCGACACCGGCGTCGACGGCAGCCTGCCCGACCTGAGCGGCCAGGTGCTGCCCGGCAAGGACATGATCGGCTTCGGTGCCGGACGCGGCGACCGTTCCTGGGCCCGGCACGGCACGGCGATGGCGGGCATCATCGCGGGCCGCGGCCACGGACCGGCGCGCGGGGACGGGGTGCTCGGCATCGCCCCCGAGGCGAAGATCCTCCCCGTCCGGGTGATCCTCGAAGCCTCCGACCCGGCCCGCGCCAAGGCCCGCAAGTCGCGCGGCACGGCCCTCGCCGACGGCATCCGCTGGGCCGCCGACAACGGCGCCGACGTCATCAACCTCTCGCTCGGCGACGACAGCAGGTCGGCCCATCCCGAGCCGGGCGAGGACGCCGCCATCCAGTACGCGCTGCGCAGGGGGGCCGTCGTGGTGGCCTCCGCGGGCAACGGGGGAGAGAAGGGCGACCACATCTCGTACCCCGCCGCCTACCCCGGCGTGATCGCGGTCGCCGCCGTCGACCGGTACGGCACCCACGCCGCGTTCTCCACCCGCCGCTGGTACGCCGCGGTCAGCGCTCCCGGGGTCGACATCGTCGTCGCCTCGCCGGACCGCCAGTACTACGTGGAGTGGGGCACCTCGGCCGCCGCCGCGTTCGTCTCGGGCGCGGTCGCGCTGGTCCGCGCGGCCCACCCCGGACTGTCGCCCGCCCAGATCAGGAAGCTCCTCACCGACACGGCCCGCAGCGCCCCCGCGTCCGGCCGCGACGACGCCCGGGGCCACGGCATCGTCGACCCCGCCGCCGCCATCGAGGCCGGTGCCGCGCTCCGCCCCGCCGGGGTACGCGCCGAATCCGCCGAGGACAGGTACCGCAAGCGCTACTTCGGCCCGGGCCCGGACGCCGGACACCCCGGGGGCGGACCGGCCGGCTGGCTCGCCGTCGGCGCGGGCGGCCTCGGCGCGGTCCTGCTGGCCGCCGCCGTGGTGCTGTGGCGCGGCAGGGGGCGCGGCCCGGCCGCCGCCCGGGCCTGAGGCCCCCGACCTGTCGTCGGGGCGGAAAAGCCCAGGTACTACGCTCGCCCTGTGGCGCAGAAGAACATTCCGGACCCCGGATACTCCGACGACGACGGCTCGGCCGACCCGGCACTCACCGCGGCCCTGGCGGCCTGGGCGAAGGACCGCACGGCCGTGGGCCCGGTACTCGAAGCCCTCAAGGGCACCCGCCTGCTGGTCCCGGTCGTAGCCGTGCTGGGGGAGGTGGAGGAGGACGAGAACGGGCTGCGTCGCGAGAAGACCAGCGACATGGCCGTCCCCACGCTCCAGGCGGGTGATCGCCGCGCCCTGCCCGCCTTCACCTCCACCGATTCACTGGCCCTGTGGGACCCGGGAGCCCGCCCCGTCGCCGTACCCCTGCACCAGGCGCTGCAGGCGGCCGCGCACGAGAAGGCGGACACGGTCGTCCTCGACATGGCCGGACCGGTCGCCTTTGAGCTGACCGGCTCCGCCCTGCTGGCCCTGGCCGAGGGCCGCACCAGCGCCGACCCGCTGGACGACCCCGCCGTCACCTCGGCGGTGCGCGACGCGGTCGCCGCCGAACCCGCCGTGCTCCGGGCCCACCTCGGCCCCGGCCGGACCGACGGCACCCTGGCCCTGGTCCTGGCCCCCGGGGCGGAGCCCGCCGAGGCGGCCCGCCGGGTCGCCGAGCGGCTCGCGGCCGACGAGACCCTCCGTGCCCGTCTGGTGCGCGGACTGGACCTGGCCCTGCTTCCGGCGGATGCCGCCGCACCGGGCGAGCCCCTGTTCACCCGCTGACCGCGCGAGCCGGCCGTACACGCGGACCCCGCTGAACGAACGAGGTCCCCGCCCGCAGCGGGCAGGGACCTCGTTCGTTGCGTGAACAGGGGCGGCGGGGCTCAGCCGAAGACGGGGCCGGTGTACTTCTCGCCGGGGCCCTGACCGGGCTCGTCCGGCACCAGCGAGGCCTCGCGGAAGGCCAGCTGGAGCGACTTCAGGCCGTCCCGCAGCGGAGCCGCGTGGAAGGAGCTGATCTCGGTGGCGCTGGCGTCCAGCAGCCCGGCCAGCGCGTGCACCAGCTTGCGGGCCTCGTCGAGGTCCTTGTGCTGGTCGCCGTCCTCGGTCAGCCCGAGCTTCACGGCGGCGGCGCTCATCAGATTGACCGCGACCGTCACGATCACCTCGACCGCGGGGACCTCCGCGATGTCGCGGGCCATCTCGTCGAAGCCGGGGGAATCACTGCTGCTGGGGGTCGCGTCACTCATGCGCCATACGATAGGCCCCCGCCGTGGCCGCCCCGTCCGCGGGAGCGGCGTACGGCAGCCGGTTAGCGCCCGCTCCGGGGAGCTGCTAACCTTGTGTAACGACCGGCTGGGCAGCTATGTGCCCGGCCCACAAGTGGAGGCTCCGATCTCCCACCCGGCCACCTTCCGAGGCGGCGGGTCATCCGGTCAGGCGGTGACCATCGTTCCGTACGGACGATGGGATCGCCCGATGTGCCCCGCGGTTGACCGCGGTGGTTCCGGTTGTTCCAGGAGCCCCGCCTGTGTCCCGTCCGGGGCATTTTTCTTGCGCCTGTGCGGTTGGTTTTAGGAAACAGACGTTACGTGGCTGTCCGCCAGGCGGCCGCGTGGTGCTACCGAGGAGGATCCATCAGCGCCGAGCCCCGCATCAACGACCGGATTCGCGTTCCCGAGGTGCGACTTGTCGGTCCCAGCGGCGAGCAGGTCGGGATTGTCCCGCTTGCCAAGGCCCTGGAACTCGCACAGGAGTACGACCTCGACCTGGTCGAGGTGGCGGCGACCGCCCGTCCGCCCGTGTGCAAGCTCATGGACTACGGGAAGTTCAAGTACGAGTCGGCCATGAAGGCCCGTGAGGCGCGCAAGAACCAGGCGCACACGGTCATCAAGGAGATGAAGCTCCGGCCGAAGATCGACCCGCACGACTATGACACCAAGAAGGGTCACGTCGTCCGGTTCCTCAAGCAGGGCGACAAGGTCAAGATCACGATCATGTTCCGTGGTCGTGAGCAGTCCCGCCCCGAGCTGGGCTTCCGTCTGCTCCAGCGTCTGGCTTCGGACGTGGAGGAACTCGGCTTCATCGAGTCCAACCCGAAGCAGGACGGCCGGAACATGATCATGGTTCTGGGCCCGCACAAGAAGAAGACCGAAGCCATGGCCGAGGCCCGTGAGGCCCAGGCCGCCCGCAAGGCGGAGCGTCAGGGTTCCACCCCCGACGCCGCCGAGGCTCCGGCCGAGACACCTTCCGAGGCGTGACCTCAGGGGTCGCCATCCAGGCGGCCCCGGGTCCCTCCGGAAGTTCCATCAAGATCTGACGCCCCTGCTGTCCGGTGCCCGCACCGCGAGGGGCGCCACTGACGAGGAGAGAACGGCGCGATGCCGAAGAACAAGACGCACAGCGGTGCCAGCAAGCGCTTCAAGATCACCGGCTCCGGCAAGGTGCTCCGTGAGCGCGCCGGCAAGCGCCACCTTCTTGAGCACAAGTCGTCCAAGAAGACCCGCTCGCTGACCGGCACGGTCGTAGCGGCTCCGGCCGACGCCAAGAAGATCAAGAAGCTTCTCGGCAAGTGAGTCCGCGGCCCGCGGTGAATCCGCGGGCGGCGCATTCGACCCAGACCGGGACCGATTCGTTTCCGGGCCGTGTGAGTCCAACCACGGCCCCGCTACAAGGAGTTAAAAAGTGGCACGCGTCAAGCGGGCAGTAAACGCTCACAAGAAGCGCCGGGCGATCCTCGAGCAGGCCAGCGGTTACCGGGGCCAGCGTTCCCGCCTGTACCGCAAGGCGAAGGAGCAGGTCACCCACTCCCTCGTCTACAACTACAACGACCGCAAGAAGCGCAAGGGCGACTTCCGTCAGCTGTGGATCCAGCGCATCAACGCCGCTGCCCGCCAGAACGGCATGACGTACAACCGCCTCATCCAGGGTCTGAAGGCCGCCAACATCGAGGTGGACCGCAAGATCCTGGCCGAGCTCGCGGTCAACGACAGCAACGCGTTCGCCGCTCTCGTCGAGGTTGCCCAGAAGGCCCTCCCGAGCGACGTCAACGCCCCGAAGGCCGCCTGATCCAGGTCGCACTCCAGCCTTCCGAGCCGGACCCGCAGGCGCTCGCCGTCTGCGGGTCCGGTGCGTTGCACGACCCGTACCGCACGTCCGCCACCTCCGTACGCAGAGAGGCCCGCCGCCGACCATGGGCACCCCCGAACTGATCTCCCCGCGATCGCCGCGCGTCACCGCCGCCCGGCGGCTGGCCAAGCGCAACTTCCGCGGCAAGGAGCGCCGGTTCATCGCCGAGGGGCCGCAGGCCGTGCGCGAGGCCGCCGAGCACCGCGGCAGCGACGGCGCACCCACGCTGACCGAGCTGTTCGCCACCGTCGAGGCGGCCGAGCGGTACGCCGACATCGTCGCCGCCGCCCACGCGGCCGGTGCCCGGGTGCACCTCGCCGACAGCGATGTGCTCGCCGACGTCTCGCAGACCGTCACCCCGCAGGGCCTGATCGGGGTCTGCCGCTTCCTGGACTCCCCGTTCGAGGCGATCCTGGCCGCGAAGCCGAAGCTGGTCGCCGTGCTCGCCCACGTACGCGACCCCGGCAACGCCGGTACGGTGCTGCGCTGCGCCGACGCGGCGGGCGCCGACGCCGTGGTGCTCACCGACGCCTCGGTGGACCTCTACAACCCCAAGTCCGTCCGGGCCTCGGTCGGCTCGCTCTTCCATCTGCCGGTCGCCGTCGGTGTCCCCGTCGAGCAGGCGGTACGGGGGCTGCGGGAGGCGGGCGTGCGCATCCTCGCCGCCGACGGGGCGGGCGCGGACGACCTCGACGACGAGCTCGACGCCGGGACCATGGGCGGCCCGACCGCGTGGATCTTCGGCAACGAGGCATGGGGCCTGCCCGAGGAGACCCGGGCGCTCGCGGACGCCGTCGTACGCGTGCCCATCCACGGCAAGGCGGAGAGCCTCAACCTCGCCACGGCGGCGGCCGTCTGCCTGTACGCCTCCGCACGTGCCCAGCGCCGGAGCTGATCGCGGCCCGGCGCCACCGCAGGGTGTCGCTCCGTCACCGACGACTAGTAGGGTGGCGGACTCGGGGGCCCACTGCACCGGTTCGAGAGGTGGGGTACGGGATATGGCTGTCGGCATGAGCGAGCCGCGCGGGACACACGTGGCCGTCGTGCACGCCTGTGAACCCCCCGCCGCGGCCGTTGCGCCGGACGGGGCCGTGAACCTCGAAGCCGTCGGCACGGGTGTCGACCCCGACGACCTGCCCGACGGCCTGGTCGTCGCCGACGGGACCGGCCGGGTCGTCTGCTTCAACTCCGCCGCGGCCCGGATCACCGCGGTGCCCCGGGCCGCCGCCCTCGGCCACCAGCTGGAGCACGTGCTGCCCCTGGAGGACCTCAAGGGCCGCCGCTGGTGGACGCTGACCGACCCGTACGGCGGTCTCGCCACCCGGGGCGGCCAGCCCGAGCGCAATCTGCTGCTGCCCGGCGGCCGGGAGGTCCTGGTCTCCGCCCGTTACGTGCGCGAGTACCCGACCGGGCCGGTGCGCCGGGTGGTGGTCTCGCTGCGCGGCACCGAGGCCCGTCGGCGCAACGAGCGCAGCCACGCCGAGCTGATCGCGACCGTCGCCCACGAGCTGCGCTCCCCGCTGACCTCCGTCAAGGGCTTCACCGCGACCCTCCTCGCCAAATGGGAGCGCTTCACTGACGACCAGAAGCGCCTGATGCTGGAGACGGTCGACGCCGACGCGGGCCGCGTCACCCGGCTCATCGCCGAGCTGCTCGACATCTCCCGGATCGACTCGGGCCGCCTGGAGCTGCGCCGTCAGCCCGTGGACCTCTCCGCCGCCGTCGAGCGTCACATCCAGGCCCTCACCGCGGGCGGACTGACCCCCGACCGCTTCCTCGTCCGCACCTGTCAGCCGCTGCCCGTGATCTGGGCCGACCCGGACAAGGTCGACCAGGTGCTCGGCAACCTCCTGGAAAACGCGGTGCGGCACGGCGAGGGAACCGTCACCATTGACGTCGCACCCGCATCCGCACCCGCGAAGAGCGACGAGAAGGGAACGGCCGTCACCGTGAGCGACGAAGGCCCCGGCATCCCCGAGGAGTCGATGGGCCGTGTCTTCACCCGTTTCTGGCGGGGGAGCAAGCGCGGCGGCACGGGCCTGGGCCTCTATATCGTCAAGGGCATCGTCGAGGCGCACGGCGGCACGATCACGGTCGGCCGCGGCCCCGGCGGCGGTGCGGAGTTCCGATTTATCCTGCCCGTGAGCGCGCCGGCCTACCTGGTCTGAGCCGCCCACGGGCCTTCCACACATCCTGTGGCCCTTAGACTCGACCTTTGGCACCTTTGCGTCCTCCAGTCGTCGATCGGGGCCATGGGGGTCCGGGACGTTCCCCGGTAAGCGCAGTATCAGCCAATCGGAAGCACGGGAAGAGATGTCGGCACCGAACAAGTCGTACGACCCAGTCGAGGTCGAGGCACTGAAACCGGAAGAGATCGAGCGCATGCGGGACGAGGCGATCGCTGCCTTCGCCGCCGCCGGTGACCTCGACGCGCTCGCCCAGGCGAAGACCGCGCACACGGCGGGCACGTCGCCGCTGTCGCTCGCCAACCGCGAGATCGGCGCGCTGCCGCCGCAGGCCAAGGCCGAGGCCGGCAAGCGCGTGGGCCAGGCCCGCGCCGCCGTCGGCCGCTCCCTCGCCGCCCGCCAGGCGGAGCTGGAGGCCGAGCGGGACGCCCGCGTGCTGGTCGAGGAGGCGGTGGACGTCACGCTGCCGTACGACCGCACCCCGGCCGGGGCCCGGCACCCGCTGACGACGTTCATGGAACGCGTCGCCGACGTCTTCGTGGCCATGGGCTACGAGGTCGCCGAGGGCCCCGAGGTCGAGGCGGAGTGGTTCAACTTCGACGCCCTGAACTTCGTGCCCGACCACCCGGCCCGGCAGATGCAGGACACCTTCTTCGTCGAGGGCGCCGACGGCGCGAAGACCGACGAGTCCGGCGTCGTGCTGCGCACCCACACCTCGCCGGTCCAGGCCCGTACCCTGCTCGACCGCGAGCCCCCGGTCTACGTGGTCTGCCCCGGCCGCGTCTACCGCACCGACGAGCTCGACGCGACGCACACCCCGGTCTTCCACCAGATCGAGCTGCTCGCCGTCGACGAGGGCCTCACCATGGCCGACCTCAAGGGCACCCTCGACCACATGGTCCGGGCGCTCTTCGGCCCGGACATGAAGACCCGGCTCCGGCCGAACTTCTTCCCGTTCACCGAGCCGTCCGCCGAGATGGACATGGTCTGCTATGTCTGCCGCGGCGCGTCCGTCGGCAACCCGGACCGCCCCTGCCGCACCTGCGGCAGCGAGGGCTGGATCGAGCTCGGCGGCTGCGGCATGGTCAACCCGAAGGTGCTCACCGCCTGCGGCGTCGACCCCAAGAAGTACAGCGGATTCGCCTTCGGGTTCGGCATCGAACGGATGCTGATGTTCCGCCACAACGTAGAAGACATGCGAGACATGGTCGAGGGTGACGTCCGGTTCACCCGGCCGTTCGGGATGGAGATCTGATGCGCGTCCCGCTTTCCTGGCTGCGGGAGTACGTCGACCTGCCGGAGACCGAGACCGGCCGTGACGTACAGGCCAAGCTCGTCGGCGTGGGCCTGGAGGTCGAGACCGTCGAGCAGCTCGGCGGCGGCCTCAAGGGCCCGCTGGTCGTCGGACAGGTACTGACCATCGAGGAGCTGGAGGGCTTCAAGAAGCCGATCCGCTTCTGCACGGTCGACGTCGGCGACGCCAACGGAACCGGCGAACCGCAGGAGATCGTCTGCGGTGCCCGCAACTTCGCCGTCGGCGACAAGGTCGTCGTGGTCCTCCCGGGTGCCGTGCTGCCCGGCGACTTCGCGATCGCCGCGCGCAAGACGTACGGCAAGACCTCGCACGGCATGATCTGCTCGACCGACGAGCTCGGCATGGGCGACGACGGCACGCACGGCATCATCGTGCTGCCGCCGGAGCACGAGGCGGGCACCGACGCGATCGAGCTGCTCCAGCTCGTCGACGAGGTCCTCGACATCGCCGTCACGCCCGACCGCGGCTACTGCCTCTCCATGCGCGGCGTCGCCCGCGAGACCGCCATCGCGTACGGGCTGCCGCTGCGCGACCCGGCGCTGCTGGACGTGCCCGCGCCGAACGCCTACGGCTACCCGGTCAAGATCGACGACCCGATGGGCTGCGACCGCTTCACCGCGCGCACCGTCGTCGGCCTCCAGCCCGAGGCCCGCTCCCCGATCTGGCTGCAGCGCCGGCTGCAGAAGGCCGGGATGCGCCCGATCTCGCTCGCCGTCGACGTCACCAACTACGTGATGCTCGAGCTCGGCCAGCCGCTGCACGCCTACGACCGCACCCGCGTCGACGGGCCGATCGGGGTGCGCCGCGCCCAGCAGGGCGAGAAGCTCACCACCCTCGACGGCACGGTCCGCGTGCTGGACGCCGAGGACCTGGTCATCACCGACAACCGTGGGCCGATCGGCCTCGCGGGCGTCATGGGCGGTGCCAACACCGAGATCGCGGACGTCCAGGAGGGCGAGCACCGCACCACCGAGGTCGTCATCGAGGCCGCGCACTTCGACGCGATCTCGATCGCCCGGACCGCGCGCCGCCACAAGCTGTCCTCCGAGGCGTCCAAGCGCTTCGAGCGCGGCTCCGACCCGCAGGCCGCCGCGGCCGCCGCACAGCGCACCGTCGACCTGCTGGTGCTGCTCGCCGGCGGCACCGCCGAGGCCGGGGTCACCGAGATCTGCGCGCCGTCCGCGCCGCGCACCATCGCGATGCCCGCCGACCACCCCGACCGGGTGGCCGGTGTCGCCTACGGCCGCGAGACCGTCGTACGCCGCCTCCAGGAGGTCGGCTGCGACGTCTACGGGCAGGACGAGCTGATCGTCACGGTGCCGTCCTGGCGCCCCGACCTCGGCGAGCCGAACGACCTCGCCGAGGAGGTCATCCGGCTGGAGGGCTACGAGAACCTCCCGTCCACCCTCCCCACCCCGCCGTCCGGCCGCGGGCTCACCGACCGCCAGCGGCTGCACCGCCGGATCGGCCGGGCGCTCGCCGGGGCCGGCTACGTGGAGGCGCTGAACTACCCGTTCATCGGCGACGCCGTCCTCGACCAGCTCGGGCTCGACAGCGAGGACGACCGCCGCCGCACCGTCCGGCTCGTCAACCCGCTCTCCGACGAGGAGCCGGCGCTGCGCACCACGCTGCTGCCGGGCCTGCTCGGCGCACTGCGGCGCAACGACGGCCGCGGCAGCCACGACCTCGCGCTCTTCGAGACCGGCCTGGTCTTCCGGCCGACCGGCGGCGAGACCAGGGCCGTCCGGCTGCCCGTCGACCACCGCCCCGCCGACGAGCAGATCGCCGCGCTCGACGCCGCGCTGCCGCGCCAGCCGCGCCGCGCCGCGGTCGTCCTCGCGGGCGCCCGCGAGCAGGCCGGCTGGTGGGGCGAGGGCCGTCCGGCGGGCTGGGCGGACGCCGTCGAGGCCGCCCGCACCATCGCCCGCGAGGCCGGTGTCGAGGTGACGGTCCGCAGCGACCGCCACGCCCCGTGGCACCCGGGCCGCTGCGCCGCGCTGTACGTCATGGCCGACGGCGAGGAGACCCTCTTCGGCCACGCCGGTGAGCTGCACCCGCGGGTCGTCAAGGACCTCCACCTCCCCGAGCGCAGCTGCGCCATGGAGGTCGAGCTGGACGTACTGGAGCGGGCCGTCGACGGCGCGCTCCAGGCACCCCGGATCTCCACCTTCCCGGTGGCGACCCAGGACGTCGCGCTGATCGTCGCGGAGAACGTCCCGGCCGCCGACGTGGAGCGGGCACTGCGCGAGGGCGCGGGCGAACTCCTCGAAGCGGTACGGCTGTTCGACGTCTTCACCGGTGAGCAGATTGGTGAGGGCCGCAAGTCCCTGGCGTACGCGCTGCGCTTCCGCGCGGCGGACCGCACGCTGACCGTCGACGAGGCGACGGCCGCGCGTGACGCGGCGGTGGCGCTCGCCGCCGAGCGGACGGGCGCGGTGCTGCGCGGCGCGTAGCACCGACGCCGTACCAGGCAAGGAGGGGCGCACCCGGCCATCGGGTGCGCCCCTCCCGCGTGCTCGCCGGGCGGTGAGGACCGCGTCCGGGCCGGGGCCCGGCCACCCTCCGATCCATGGGCAGTGGGTCGTGCGGTCCGGCACCGTCCGTACTGCCGCGGAGTGTCGGGCAGGTCGGCAGGACGGACGGTGCGGGAGCGGGTCGTCTGCTGTACGAGGGGGGAGCAGACGACCCGGCCGCTTCCTGCGAGGCGACTGATTCAACCGATCTTCGAGCCGGTGCGACAGGGTGCGAGAGGGGACGGTTCGGGCATTGCGTTCACACCCCGTGTGAATCGTGCTCCACTGGTGCGACACGCCTCGGCGTGCCGAACCACCGGAGGGGCACACATGGGGGCAACGGAGCCCAACGTTCTGCTGGCTGCCCTGATCGAGGAGGCGGGGGTCTCCCGGGCCGGGCTGGCCGCGCACATCAACCGGGCCGGGCGCGCCCGTGGTCTGCGGCTGCGGTACGAACACACCGCGGTGGCCCGCTGGCTGAAGGGGCAGCGTCCACGCGGCCAGGTGCCCGACCTGATCTGTGAGGTGCTCGGCACCCGGCTGAGCAGGTCCGTCGTGCTCGACGACATCGGCATGGGGAACCCGGGCTCCGGCACGGCCGTGCCCGCCTCCTCGCTGGGCGGCTTCGTCGAGCGGGCCACCGCGTTGTGGCGGTCCGACGACGCGCAGCGCCCGCTGGGCCCCGTCCCGGCCACCGTCACCGGCACCGCGGCGGTGATGCCGGTCTGGGAGTGGGAGAACCCGCCGGAGGACCTCGACGTGTCCCGCGGCGGACCGGGCCGGGTATCCACGGCAGACATAGTGACCTTGCGCGCGGCCCGCGCCCACTACGAACTGATGTACCGCCGGGCGGGCGGTATCGCCACCCGCTCCCGCGTCGTCGGCTTCCTCAACGCCGAGACCGCCCCGCTGCTGCGCGGCGGCTACAGCGACGCGACGGGCCGGCGGCTGCACCGGGCGGCGGGCGGCCTGGTCGCGGTCGCCGGGATCTGCGCCTACGACTCCGACGCGCACGGCCTGGCCCAGCGCTACTTCCACCAGGCGCTTCGGCTGGCCAAGGCGAGCGGGGACCGGGGGTTCGGCGGCTACGTCATCGCCCTGCTGGTCAACCAGTCGCTGCTGCTCGCCGACTACCGGCAGTCGGTGGCCTTCGCCCAGGCGGCGCTGCGGGCCGCGAAGGGGCACATCAGCCCCGCGCTCGCCGCCGACCTGTACGCGATGCAGGCCAAGGCGTACGCTCGGCTGGGCGACGCGGGCGGCGCCCGGGAGTGCATCCGGCGCGCCGAGGCGGAGGCCGCGCGGATCACCCCCGGCCTGGAGCCGGACGAGACCGGGTACGTCCAGCCGGGGCTGGTCGATGTGCAGGTGGCTGAGGCGCTGCTGGGCATCGGCGATCTGCCGGGCGCCAGGGAACACGCGGCCAACGCGGTGCGCACCCCGGCGCACGACCGGGGCAGGGTGCACCGGCTGGCCATACTCACCCATGTCGAGCTGCGCCAGGGGGAGGCGGACCGGGCGGCGGTCACGGCCGTGGAGATGGCGGAGCGGGCCCGGGGCATGGAGTCGCGGCGGCTGCGCGACCGGCTGTGCGCCGTGCGCGAGGAGCTGATCGCGAGCGGCTGCGCGGAAGCGGGCCGGGCCGCCGAACTCATCGACGGAGCGCTCCGCGTGCCGCTGTGAGCCGTCCCCGGTGAGGACCGGTGCGTTCCGTTCCGGTGCCGCTCCTGCTGCGATATTGCCACCTACGTGTCGGAAGGCGGCAGAAACGTGCAGTGGGCGAATCTGAACGAACAGACCGTGTACGAGAACCGTTGGTTCCGGGTGAACCTCGCGGATGTGCTCATCCCCGGCGGCCGTCACCTCGACCACTACCTCATCCGGCTCCGCCCCGTCGCGGCGGCCACCGTCGTCAACGAGGCCGACGAGGTGCTGCTGCTGTGGCGGCACCGGTTCATCACGGACAGCTGGGGCTGGGAGCTGGCCGCCGGGGTCGTCGAGGAGGGCGAGGACCCCGCGTCCGCCGCCGCCCGGGAGATGGAGGAGGAGACCGGCTGGCGCCCCGGCCCGCTGCGCCCGCTGCTCACCGTGGAGCCGTCCAACGGGCTGAGCGACGCCCGGCACCACTTCTACTGGGCGAAGGAGGCGGCCTGGACCGGTGAGCCGCGCGACGCCTTCGAGTCCTCGCGCCGTGCGTGGATACCGCTCAAGCGGGTGCCCGAGCTGATCGCCCGGGGCGAGGTGCCGGCCGCGGGCATGGCCGCCGGGCTGATGATGCTCCATCACCTGACGCTGGGATGAGCGGACCCGGAGCGCGCCGTGGAACGCGTACGGGGCCGGTCCGGGGATCGCCCGGACCGGCCCCGCACAGGGCATGACGCCGACGGGATGTCAGGCGTACGGGTAGAAGCCCGAGCCGGTCTTGCGGCCGAGCCTGCCCGCGTCCACCATGCGCTGGAGCAGCGGCGGGGCGGCGTACAGCGGCTCCTTGAACTCCGCGTACATCGAGTCGGCGACCGAGGCCACCGTGTCGAGCCCGATCAGGTCGGAGAGCTTGAGCGGGCCCATGGGGTGGGCGCAGCCGAGCTCCATGCCGTTGTCGATGTCCTCGCGGCTGGCGATGCCCGACTCGAACATCCGGATCGCGGAGAGCAGGTACGGGATCAGCAGCGCGTTGACCACGAAACCGGAGCGGTCCTGGGCGCGGATCGGGTGCTTGCCCAGTACGTCCTGGACCAGGGCCTCGGCGCGCCGCACCGTCTCGTCGGACGTGGTCAGCGCGGGGATCAGCTCGACGAGCTTCTGCACCGGGGCCGGGTTGAAGAAGTGGATGCCGATGACCTGGTCGGGGCGGGAGGTCGCCACGGCCAGCTTCACCAGCGGGATGGAGGAGGTGTTCGAGGCGAGGATCGCGTCCTGCCGGGTCACCACCTGGTCGAGCACCTGGAAGATCTCGGTCTTGACCTGCTCGTTCTCCACCACGGCCTCGATGACGAGATCGCGGTCGGCGAACTCGCCCAGGTCGGTGGTGAAGGTCAGCCGGGCCAGCGTCTCGTCGCGCTCCTCGACCGTGATCTTGCCGCGCTCGGCGGCCTTCGACAGGGAGTTGTGCAGCCGGGTACGGCCGATCTCCAGTGCCTCGCCGGTGGTCTCGGCCACCAGGACGTCGAGACCGCTGCGGGCGCACACCTCGGCGATGCCCGCGCCCATCTGGCCACAACCCACTACTCCGACCCGTGCAATGTCGGCCATAGAGTCCGTCACCTCGTGCCTTTCGCTGTTCCGGGGGTTGCGGGTTCCCGTCCGATTCCGGTGCCCGCCCCGACCCCACGACGTTACTCCGCGCCTTGCGGGTCATCGCGGGCCGGGGCGGGCATGCTCTGCGTTACGCCTGATTGCTGGGGCGACGGATGTTGACGACGAGCACAGAGAGACGGCAGGTGCAGCGAAATGCGGCAAATGGCCCGAAGAGGCTTTGTGACGGGTGCGGCAGGCGTGGTCGCGGGGGTGATGGGGACGGTCGTCGCGGCGGGTGACGCGGCCGCCGTCCCCGTCGGGCGGAACGATGTCCCGGGGGCGGGCGCGTCGGAGCGCGCAGGGCGCCGCCGGGTCGCGCGGCGCGAACTGCGCGGCATGTGGGTGGCCACCGTCGCCAATCTGGACTGGCCCTCGAAGACCGGGCTGTCGGCGGCGGCGCAGCGGGCCGAGCTGATCGCGTACCTCGACAAGGCGGTGGAGCTGCGGCTGAACACGGTCGTCCTCCAGGTCCGGCCGACCGCCGACGCGCTGTGGCCCTCGCCGTACGAGCCGTGGGCCCAGTACCTCACCGGCGTACAGGGCAAGGACCCCGGCTGGGACCCGCTGGGCACCGCGGTGACCGAGGCGCACCGCCGCGGTCTGGAGCTGCACGCCTGGTTCAACCCGTACCGGGTCGCCAACCACACCGACCCCTCCCGGCTGGCCGCCACCCACCCGGCCAGGCTCCACCCCGACTGGGTCCTGCCGTACGGCGGCAAGCTCTACTACAACCCCGGAATCCCCGAGGTCCGCAGCTTCGTCCAGGACGCGATGCTCGACGCGGTCCGCCGCTACGACATCGACGCCGTGCACTGGGACGACTACTTCTACCCGTATCCGGTCGCGGGCCAGGTCTTCGACGACGACGCCACCTACGCCAAGTACGGCGCGGGCTTCCCGGACAAGGCGGCCTGGCGGCGCGACAACACCGACAAGCTGGTGCGCGAGACCGCCGAGCGGATCAAGGGCATCCGCAAGAGCGTCCAGTTCGGCATCAGCCCGTTCGGGGTGTGGCGCAACGCCGCGACCGACCCGCTCGGCTCCGACACCAGGGCGGGGGTGCAGACGTACGACGATCTGCACGCCGACACCCGCGGCTGGGTGCGCAAGGGCTGGATCGACTACATCTGTCCGCAGATCTACTGGAACATCGGCTTCGCCGCCGCCGACTACGCCAAGCTGCTGGCCTGGTGGAGCGAGGCAGTACGGGGCACCGGCGTCGACCTGTTCGTAGGGGAGGCGCTCTACAAGGCCGGTGACCCCGCCCAGCCCGCCGCCTGGCAGGACCCGGCCGAACTCTCCCGCCACCTCGACCTCGCCGCCGACCACGACCAGGTCCGCGGCCACGTCTACTTCTCGGGCAAGGACGTAGTCACCGACCGCATCGGGGCGATGGCCCGGGTGGTGGGCGACCACTACCGCAGCCGGGCGCGGCCGCCGCTGGACCCGCTCTTGCCGTCCACCACCACCGTCTTCAGGTCGAGCCCGAGGCCCAGGGTGAGCGGGGCCAGGCCCAGGGTGATCGCGGTGGCGTAGCAGCCGGGCAGCGAGATGAGCGCGGCGTCCTTCAACTGGTCGCCGATCAGCTCCGGCACGCCGTAGACGAAGCGGTCCGCCAGGTCGGTGCGCCGCTTGACCTTCGGGTACCAGCGGTCGTGCAGCTCCGGTGTACGGATCCGGAACGCGCCGCTGAGGTCGACGATCGCCGGGATGCGGTCGG
>NZ_JBHJQP010000129.1:0-23454 GCF_042262625.1 Streptomyces sp. NPDC056347
CCCCGCCCGGGGGGGGGGGGGGGGGGCCGGGGGGGGGGCCCAACCTCGGGGCCCGGCCCCCCGCCCCCCCCGGGGGCCCGGGCGGCCCCCCCCCCCGCCGCCCGGGGGGGGGGGGGGCTTCGGCACACCGGGCCGTCCCTGCCGGCGATCGCATAGGCTCGGCCCCGAGATGAAGAGGAACGTCACACCGCTGGGGCCCAAGGCCGACAAGGACACCGTGCGCCGGAGCAATCTCAGCCTGGTCCTGCGCGCCGTCCACGACGAGTCCGGCGGCGGGGCGACCCGGGCCGCGGTCGCCGCCCGGGTCGGGCTGACCCGGGCCGCGGTGTCCTCGCTGGTCGAGCAGTTGCTCCGGACCGGTTTCCTCACCGAGTCCGGCAAGACCTTCAGCGGTCAGGCGGGCCGCCCCGGCACCGTGCTCAAGGTGGCCCGCACCGGGCCCGCCGGGCTCGGCGTGGAGGTCAACATCGATTACGTGTCGGTGTGCGTCGTCGATCTGGCGGGCACCGGGCGGGTGCGGCACACCGAACACCTCGACAACCGGGGCGCGCCGCCCGGGGAGGTCCTGGCGCGGGCGGCCGCCATCACGGCGCGGACCCTGGAATCGGCGCGCGAGCAGGAACTGTTCCCGGTGGCGGCGACGCTCGCGCTGCCCGGCCTGGTGTCCGGGGGCACGGTGCGCCAGGCACCCAATCTGGGGTGGAACGGGGTGCCCGCCGACGAGCTGTTCACGGCCGCGCTGGCCGCCGCACACCCCGGCCGTCCGGCGCTGCGGGTACGGGCGGAGAACGAGGCCAATCTGGCGGCGCTGGCCGAGCTGTGGTTCGGCGGGCTCGGGCCGGTGGGCAGTTTCCTCCATCTGACCGGGGAGATCGGCGTCGGCGGCGCCCTGGTCGTGGACGGTGAGCTGTGGCGCGGGGCGCACGGATTCGCCGGGGAGATCGGGCACGTGGTGGTGGACCCCGAGGGCCCTCGGTGCCGGTGCGGCTCGCGTGGCTGCCTGGAGCGGTACGCGGGCCAGACGGCGCTCCTGCGGGCCGCCGGCATCGAGGACGGCGGCGGCGGGGCCGGGGTGGCCGAGCTGGAGCGTCGGGCCCGCGCCGGGGACGGACCGGCGCTGGCCGCCCTCGCGGAGGCTGGCCGGATGCTGGGCCGGGTGCTGTCGGGGGCGGTGAATCTGCTGGACCCGGACGCGGTGGTGCTCGGCGGCATCTACCGGAACCTGATGCCGTGGCTGGGGCCGCCCGCCGACCAGGAGCTGACCGACCGCGTGGTGTCGGGGCTCTGGTCGCCGGGGAGCGGGCGGCTGCGCCCGTCGTCCGTCGCGGGGGACGCGGCACGGGGCGCCGCCGCCCTGGTGCTGACAAAGGTGCTGGCCGACCCGGTGGCGTACGCGGCCGACCGGCCGGACTGACGGGCCGCCAGACGGATGGGCGACGGACCGACGGGCCCCGGGCGCGGTTCAGGCGACGCCGAGCAGGTGGTCCATCGCCAGCTGGTCCAGGACCTCGAACGCCATGCCCCGCTCCGCCGCCGCGTCCGCGTCGAACTCCTCGAGGGCGGAGCGGTCGGCCAGCAGCCCGTGCAGCCCGTCCTCGGCGGTGGGGCGGGCCAGATCGTCGAGCCGGGAGGCACGCAGCGCCTCGCGGACGGCGGGGTCGGCACGGAACGCGGCGGCCCGCTCCTTGAGGATCAGGTAGTTGCGCATGCAGCCCGCGGCCGACGCCCAGACACCGTCGATGTCCTCGGTGCGCGGCGGCTTGAAGTCGAAGTGGCGCGGGCCCTCGTAGTCGGCCGTCTCCAGCAGGTCGACGAGCCAGAACGCCTGGCGCAGATCGCCCGCACCGAACCGCAGGTCCTGGTCGTACTTGATGCCGGTCTGGCCGTTCAGGTCGATGTGGAAGAGCTTGCCCGCCCACAGGGCCTGCGCGATGCCGTGCGGGAAGTTCAGCCCGGCCATCTGCTCGTGCCCGGTCTCCGGGTTGACGCCGAACAGCTCGGGGCGCTCCAGCCGTTCGATGAAGGCGAGGGCGTGGCCGATGGTCGGCAGCAGGATGTCGCCGCGCGGCTCGTTCGGCTTGGGTTCAATGGCGAACCTCAGGTCGTACCCCTGCTCGGTGACGTACGCGCCGAGCAGGTCGAAGGCCTCCTTCATCCGGTCGAGGGCGGCCCGTACGTCCTTGGCGGCGCCGGACTCGGCGCCCTCGCGGCCGCCCCAGGCGACATAGGTGGTGGCACCGAGCTCGACGGCGAGGTCGATGTTGCGCAGGGTCTTGCGGAGCGCGTACCGGCGTACGTCGCGGTCGTTGGCGGTGAACGCGCCGTCCTTGAACACCGGATGGGTGAAGAGATTGGTGGTGGCCATGGGCACGACCAGCCCGGCCGCGTCCAGGGCCTGCCGGAACCTCTTCACGATCCCCTCGCGCTCGGTCCGCGTCGCACCGGGCGGGATCAGGTCGTCGTCGTGGAAGGTCACCCCGTACGCGCCCAGCTCGGCGAGCCGCGTGACGGATTCGACCGGGTCGAGCGGCGGGCGGGTCGCGTCGCCGAACGGGTCGCGCCCCTGCCAGCCCACCGTCCAGAGCCCGAAGGTGAACCTGTCGTCGGGGGTGGGCGTGAAGCGTTCGGTCATCGTCTGGCCGCCTTCGCTGCGGTCGGGCCCGGGAGCCTTCGAGGCATCCGGCTCATTTGTTCAGTGCCATGACTAATGATGCACGGGCCGCCTCCACCATGTAACCCCCGAGGCCCCCGGACTGTTCACCGCTCCCCCGCTCCCGTAATTTGTTCCGCGCACGGCCGAATGTCGTGTCCCCGCACCGCTCCGGAAAGAGGGCCCATGCCGCCGCGTACCG
The DNA here is from genome assembly GCF_042262625.1 of Streptomyces sp. NPDC056347. Lineage (NCBI taxonomy): Bacteria > Bacillati > Actinomycetota > Actinomycetes > Kitasatosporales > Streptomycetaceae > Streptomyces > Streptomyces sp. NPDC056347. The sequence goes on from NZ_JBHJQP010000129.1 coordinate 2,853, forward strand.
TCGTCATCGGCGTGGACAGTTCCACCCAGTCCACCAAGGCGGTCCTCGTCGACGCCGACAACGGCCGGACGCTCGCCGTCGGCCGGGCACCGCACACCGTCACCGGCGCGGCCGGGGCCCGGGAGAGCGATCCCGAGCAGTGGTGGGAGGCATTGCGCACCGCCGTCCGCGCCGGGCTGGCACAGTCCGGCGTGCACGCCCGGGCGGTTACGGGCATCGCGGTCGCCGGGCAGCAGCACGGGCTGGTCGTGCTCGACTCCGCGGGCCGCCCGCTGCGCCCCGCGATGCTCTGGAACGACACCCGTTCCGCGCCGCAGGCCGCCGCGCTCACCGCGGAACTCGGCGGCCCGGCCGCCTGGACCGCGCGGACCGGCTCGGTGCCGGTGGCCGCCGTCACCGCGTCCAAATGGCGCTGGCTGCGAGAGTACGAACCGGACACCGCCTCGGCGGCCGCCGCGGTGCGCCTGCCCCACGACTTCCTGACCGAGCGGCTCGCGGGCACCGCCGCCACCGACCCCGGCGACGCCTCGGGCACCGGCTGGTACTCCACGGCGAGCGGCGGCTACGACCCGGTGATCCTGGAGCTGCTCGGCCTGGACGCCGCACTGCTGCCCCCGGTGGCGGGGACCGGCGCGGCCCGTGCCGGGGCGCTGACCGCCGAAGCGGCCGGGGCGCTGGGCCTGCCCGCCGGGATCGCCGTGGCCGCGGGCACCGGGGACAACATGGGCGCGGCCGTCGGCCTCGGGCTGGGCGCGGCCGGGCTGCTGGACCACCCCGTGCTCAGCCTGGGCACCTCGGGCACCGTCTTCGCCGCCTCCCGGACCCGGCCCGCCTCGCCGGCCCTCTCCGGCTTCGCCGCCACGGACGGCACCTACCTCCCGCTGGCCTGCACGCTGAACTGCACGCTCGCCGTGGACCGGATCGCCACCCTGCTCGGCCTGGACCGCGACGACGCGGCCCCCGGCGGCGAGGCGGTCCTCCTCCCGTACCTGGACGGTGAACGCACCCCCGATCTGCCCGCCGCCTCCGGGCTGCTCACCGGGCTCCGCCACGACACCACGCCGCAGCAGCTGCTCGGCGCCGCCTACGAGGGTGCCGTCGTCACCGTACTGCGCGCCCAGGACGAGCTGGCCCGGGCCTGCGGGCTCGACCCGGCGGACCCCTCGGTGGCCGCCCGCCCGCTCCGGCTGATCGGCGGCGGGGCACGGGGGCGGGTCTGGGTGGAGACGGTGCGGCGGCTCTCCGGGCGGCCGGTGGTCCTGCCCGGCAGCGACGAGCCGGTGGCGCTGGGTGCCGCCGCGCTGGCCGCCGCCGCGGCCGACGGAAGCGATCCGGTCGCGACCGCCACCGGCTGGGGCACCGGAGACGGTCCCCAACTGCCGCCCCTGCCAAGGGACTCGGAAACCTGGGAGCGGATCTGCTCGGTGCTGGACCGGGCCTTCGTCCCTTTGCTGGGCGGTTCCTGACGGTTCCACGGCCGGGCCCGCACCGGTTTGGGGATGCGAAGCCATCTTCAATAGGATCCGGCGATGATCATAAGAAAACGGCTGACGGTCGGGTTGGGCATTCTGCTCGCCACCCTGACCGCCGGGCTCGGTTCGGCGCTCCCCGCGGCCGCCGACGAAGCCCCCGCCAAAGCTTCCCCCAAGGTCGAGCTGGTGCTCGACGTCAGCGGCTCGATGCGGACCCGTGACATCGACGGCCAGTCCCGGATGACCGCCGCCAAGCAGGCGTTCAACGAGGTCCTGGACGCGGTGCCGGAGCAGGTGGAGCTCGGCATCCGCACGCTCGGCGCCAACTATCCGGGCGACGACCGCAAGGTCGGCTGCAAGGACACCCGGCAGCTCTACCCGGTCGGCCCGCTGGACCGCACCGAGGCCAAGACCGCCGTCGCCACCCTGGCACCCACCGGCTGGACCCCGATCGGCCCGGCCCTGCTGGGTGCCGCCGACGACCTCAAGGGCGGGGACGCCACCCGGCGGATCGTCCTGATCACCGACGGCGAGGACACCTGCGGGCCGCTCGACCCGTGCGAGGTGGCCCGTGACATCGCCGCCCGCGGCATCCACCTGGTCATCGACACCCTGGGCCTGGTGCCCAACACCAAGATCCGCGAGCAGCTGACCTGCATCGCCGAGGCCACCGGCGGCACCTACACCGCGGTCCAGCACACCGACGAACTCTCCGGCCGCGTCAAGCAGTTGGTCGACCGTGCGGCCGAACCCGTCGTCACCCCGGTGGCGACCGAGGGCGCGAACAGCTGCGCCGACGCGCCGCAGCTCAAGCCCGGCCTCTACACCGACCGCGAGACCTTCGGTCAGCACCGCTGGTACCGGGTGGATGTACTGCCCGGTCAGGAGCTGCGCGCCTCGGTCAGCGTCTTCGCCGACCGCGCCGTGAACAACGACTACGGCGTCCTGATGAGAGCGTTGACCGTGCACGGCCGCGAGATCGTACGGGGCTCGGAGTCCGGTACCGGCCGCACCGACGCGATCTCCTCCGGCCTGCGCTACCCGAAGGCCGAACTGGAGGGCACCGACAGCGACAAACCGGCCGCCGAGACCGTGTGCCTGCAGGTCGGCAGCTCCTTCTCCGCCCCCGCCTCGGTGAAGACCCAGCCCGGCCTGCCGGTCGAGCTGACCATCGACGTGGTGGACGGTCCGGACGACGCCGCCGACGTCGCCGCGTTCGGCCTCGGCCGCGGCTGGTGGCTGCTGGGCGTGCTCGTACTGACCGGGCTGCTCGCCGGTCTGGTCTTCGGCTGGATCTCGCGCTGGCGCATCGCAGTCTGGAGGACCAACTGATGCGTAAGACGACCCGCCTGATCGCGGGCGCCCTGCTCACCGGGCTCGCCCTGCTCACCCCCGCGGGCGCGGCGCTGGCCGACGACCCGTCGGCGAGCCCGAGCCCCGGCGCCTCCGCCGACGGCTCCGGACCCACCGAGGCCGGGACCGCCTTCCGTACCGCGACGGCTCTCCAGCAGGGCCAGCGCGCCAGCGCCGAGGCGTCCACGGGCGACTACCTGTACTGGGTGTTCCCGGCCGACGCGGGCGAACGCGCCACCGTCGACGCGACGATCACCCTGCCGGAGAACGCCGCCCGGCACGGCGCGTCGACCTGGCAGGTGGACGTGTACGACGGGCTGCGGCGCCGTCAGGCCTGCATGTACGGACGGCAGACCGGCAAGGCCGCGGCGGACGCCCGGACGGTCGAGCTGAAGTGCGTGCTGCGCACCGTGCGCGCCTGGTCCGAACCGTGGGCCGACGACCCGCTGCCGGGCAGCTACTACGTCCGGCTGACGGTCGTGGACCTGCCGTCGGCGGACCTCGGTCTGCCGGTGCGCGCCGAGGTCGAGGTCACCTCGGTCGACAAGGGCGGCTCCGCCGATGTGGACGGCACTCTGTCGAAGCCGCTGGTGCCCGGCGTGTCCGCCGTCTCCGGGACCACGGACGGTTCGACGGACGACAGCGGCACCGACGGGGACGGTTCCACGCGCACGGTCTCGCTCGGCAGTGAGCCCGAGGACGGCTGGTCCTCGGGATGGTGGACCGACCGCTGGCTGTGGACGGTCGGCGGGGGAATCCTCGGGGCGCTCGCCGGCGCCTTCGGCTACTCCCTCACGCGGGGGCGCGGACGCCCGTCCCACGTCCCGCCGCACGCCTGACCCATCAGGTCCATGGCCGCCGTACGACCCGGCTCCCGGGCCGTACGGCGGCCGTGGACCGCACATTCTCCGCCACCTGTCGCCCGCCCCGTCCCCAGGCGGGCGGCACGCGACTAGGCTCGTCAACTCACGTACCGCACAAGGCCGATGGCACACCCGCCCGGCCGGCGGTACGGCTGAATCCAGTCGCCGCGCACCGGTTCGGATGCGCCACGAGGGAGCGGAGAGACCTCCATGTCCACGGAGACCGGCCCGGCCGTCGATGCCCGGCCGCGCAGCCACCGGATCGTGCCGGGCCCGAAGGGGCTGCCGTTCCTCGGCAGCCTGCCGCAGTTCGGGAAGGACCCGCTCGCCTTCTTCGGGCGGCTGCGCTCGTACGGGTCGATGGTGAGCTGGCGTTTCGGCCCCAACCCCTGTGTTTTCATAGCCGATCCGGAGTGCGTGGGCGAGCTGCTCACCGAGACGGAACGCTCCTTCGACCAGCCCGCGCTGGGCATCGCCTTCCGCACCGTGATGGGCAACGGTGTGGTGGTCGCCCGCGGCGCGGACTGGCGGCGCAAGCGCTCCCTGGTGCAGCCCTCGGTACGGCCCAAGCAGGTGCGCTCGTACGCGTCGACGATGGCCGGCAGCACGGTGGAGCTGGCGGACAGCTGGTCGGACGGCGACCGGGTCGACGTCAAGCGGGAGATGGCGGCGCTGACCCAGCGGATCGCGGTGCGCACCATCTTCGGCGTCGACACGGCGGCCGACGCCGAGGCCATGGGCCGGGCGATGGACGTGGCGCAGCAGGAGATCGGCAAGGAGTTCGCCGGGCTCGGGGCCATCCTGCCGGACTGGGTGCCCACCCCCGGCCGGGCCAGGATCAGGAAGGCTGCCGCGGTCATCGACGCCGAGGTGGCCCGGGTCGTCGCCCGCCACCGCGACGGCGGGGACGAGCGCCCCGACCTGCTGAGCCGGCTGCTGACCGCGGTCGACGAGACGGGGGCGCGCCTCACCGACCGGGAGATCCGTGACGAGACGGTCACGCTGTACATCGGCGGGCACGAGACGACCAGCTCCACCCTGGTGTGGGCCTGGTACCTGCTCTCCCGAGAGCCCCGGGTGCGTGCCGCGCTCGCCGAGGAGCTGGACCGGGTGCTCGGGGACCGGGAGCCCGGATTCGAGGACTACGCGCGGCTGACGTACACACAGTCCGTGGTCAAGGAGACACTGCGCCTGTACCCGACGATCTGGCTGGTCACGGGGGTCGCGAAGGAGGGGGCGCGGATCGGCGGCGTCGCGATGCCGGAGGGCACGCGGGTGTGGAGCAGCCAGTGGGTGACGCACCGTGACGCACGGTGGTTCCCCGAGCCGGAGGAGTTCCGCCCCGAGCGCTGGGATCCCGCGACCGGCGACGACATCCCGGAGTACGCCTGGTTCCCGTTCGGCGGCGGCCCGCGGGTCTGTCTGGGCACCCGGTTCGCGATGGTCGAGGCGGTACTGGTGCTGGCCGTGCTGGCGCGCCGCTTCGAGCTGGTGGTGGACCCGGGTGTCGTCAACCCGGTGCCGTCGCTGACCCTGCAGCCGGACCGGGACGTCATGGCGACGGTCCGCAGGCGGTAGGACGCGTCCGGCGACCGCCCCGCCGGGGTCGTGGGGCGGCCGGGACCGGGAACGGAACAGCGATATGCCCGTTCTGTCGCGGAGATCGGGTCGTACGGTTCACACTGTCCATGTCGGCCACACCGGCCGCCCGGCCGCCTCCGCAGGCCGTCGACGCACGTCGATGCACGCCGATCGAAGGGGAGAACGACCATGCGCCTCCGCTCCGCCCTCACCCCCGCGCTCTGCGCCGCGGCCGCCCTGGCCCTGACCGGCACCGCGGGGGCGTCCACGGCCGGGGTCGCGCCCGCCGCTGCCGCCCCCGCGACCTGCCAGGAGAAGAACCTCGACGTGCGTGCCGCGCCCGGCGGGCAGCGCGACGTCGCCAGGATCAGCGTCACCAACGACGGCGCCCGGTCCTGTGTGGTGGACCGCATCCCCACGATCACCTTCCGCGGGCTGGACGGCTCCGCGGTGCCCGTGCCACCGTCCGGGAGCGGCCCGTACACGCTGTCCGCCGGCGGGCGGGCCTACGCCGCCGTGCGCACGGCGGACCCGGCGGCCACCGAGGGCCGTGTCGTCGGCAGTCTGTCCGTCGCGGCGGACCCCTCCCACTACGGGGTGACCTTCGGCGGGGCGGCCGTGGGCATGCCCGGGGGCGTCCATGTGTGGGAGCCGGTCACCACGCTGTGGCAGGCGTCGAGCGCCGCGGCGGACAGCGCGCTGGCCGACGCGCTGGACTGACCCGGGGCTCAGCCGTTCAGCAGGACCGGGAAGGCGGCCATGTCGTTCTGCGTCATGACGGGCAGCTTCGTCACGTTCTCGTCCGGCATCGCGGCGCGCAGCCCGGGGAAGCGGCGGAACAGCGCGGGCAGGGCGATCCGCGCCTCGACGCGGGAGAGCGCGGCGCCGGGGCAGATGTGGGGGCCGTGGCCGAAGGTCATGTGCCGGATCGGGGCCGGGCGGCCGGTGTCGAAGGAGTCGGCGTCCGCGCCGTGCTGCTCGATGTCGCGGCCGATCGCCCGGTAGGAGATGACCACGCCCTCGCCCTTGGGGATCGTGGCGTCGCCGACCCGGATGTCCTCGGTGGCGAACCGCATCAGCAGGTGCGTGGTGGGCGTGTCCCAGCGCAGGGTCTCCTCGATGACGTTCTCCCACGGGATCTCGCCGTCGAGGACCCGGCGCAGCTGTTCGGGGTGGGTGAGCAGGGCGCGTACCGCGTTGAGGATCAGTCCGATGGTGGTTTCGTGCCCGGCGGCCACCATCGCCTTGAGGTTGCCCACGACCTCTTCCTCGGTGAGCGGTTCGCCACCGTCCTCGGCGAGGATCAGCGCGCTGGTGAGGTCGTCGGTGGGGCGCGCGGTCCGCTCCCGTACGAGTGCGGTGTAGAAGACGTCCAGTTCGGCGAGGAGGGCGAGCCGCTCCTCCTGCGGGGTGAGCATCGAGAAGAAGGCCTTGTAGCGGCGCAGCAGCATGGGGTGTTCGGCCTCGTCGACGCCCATCAGCATGCCGACGACCCGCATCGGCAGCGGCTGGGCGAACACGGACTTGAGGTCGACCGCACCGTCCTCGCTCAGCGCGGCCTGTTCGGCGAGCGCGTCGAGGAGTTCCCCGGTGAACCTCTCGATGGCCGGGCGGATCTCCTCCAGCCGGCGCGGGGTGAGCGCCTGGGAGGTCTTGGCGCGCAGCCGCCGGTGCTCGGCCCCGTCCACGGTGAACATGGACCGTCCGGCGTCGATCATGCCGATCAGGGGCCAGGCGTGGGTGACCTCGCCGCGCTGCCAGAGCCCCCAGGCGTCGAGGTCCTTCACCAGGCGGGGGTCGACGAGCAGTTGGCGGGCGAGGGCGTGCCGGGTGACGGCGAGGGCCGGCACGCCGAGGAGTTCGATCCTGGCGAGCGGACCCGCGTCCCGCAGCCGGGCCGTCTCGCCGTCGAGGTCCTGGACGAGGGGGTCGACGACGACGGTCCCGGTGGCGGTGGCGTGCGGGCAGTTCACGGCAAGTCTCCTGTCGGGCGTACGGGGGCGAAGCCCACGGGCAGCGCGGTCATCCCGCGCAGAAAGGCGGACTGGCGCCGGACCAGTTCCGGCACGGGGACCGAGAGCTCCAGGTCGGGCAGCCGGTCCAGCAGCACTTCGATGCCGGTGCGGGCGATGATCTCGGCGATCTCCTGCGCGGGGAAGGGGCAGCGGTACTCGCCGTGGCTGAAGGCCAGGTGCGCGCTGTTGCCGCTGTGGACGGACGGTCCCTGGCCCGTGGAGAGGTGCTGGCGGATGTGCGGGTCGGCGTTGGCCGCGCCGAGTCCCAGCAGCAGCATGTCCCCGGCGCGGATGTTCCGGTCGGCGAGCCGGGTGTCGCGGGCGGCCCAGCGCCCGGCGAGGATCTGGGTCGGGCCTTCCTCCCAGAGCACTTCGTTCATGGCCTCGGCGACGCTGTGCCGGCCGCCGGTGAGCGCGACCGCGAACTGGTCGTCGGTCAGCATCAGCCTGAGCGAGTTGCCGATCCAGTCGGCCGTGGTGAGGTGCCCCGCGGCCGTGATGGCCATGAGGTCGAGCACGTACTCCTCGTCGGTGAACTCCCCGGCGTACGCGAGCATGCGGGAGGTCACGTCGGTGCCGGGCGCCGCGCGCCGGGCCGCCAGCAGCCGCTGCATGTGCTCGCCGAAGAGGAGGTGGGCCCGCTGGGCGCCGGGGCCGCCGTCGGCGAGGTCCCTGAGCACCTCGGCGATCAGCGGGCCGTCCTCGTCGGGGAACCCGAGGAGCCGGGCGAGGACGAGCACCGGCAGCGGTACGGCGAAGTCGGCGATCAGGTCGGCGGTGCCGCGGTAGCAGAAGTCGTCGACCAGCCGGTCCGCCAACTCCTCGCAGTCCCTGCGGAGCTCGAAGTGCTCGACCTCCTCCAGGGCCTGTCCGACCATCGCGGCGTGGCGTCGGTGCTCTGCACCGGCGGTGAAGTAGATGGACGGCATCGGCCGGCCGACCATCGGTAACAGCGGCCAGTCATCGGGAATGCTCCCCCACTGGTTCCACAGCCCGACGTCCCTGGGGAACAGCTCGCCGTCGCTGGTGACCTGGTGGAGTTCCCGGTAGCCGATGACCAGCCAGGCGGGGACTCCGCCGGGCAGCTCCACGGGTACGACGGGGCCGTGCCGGCTGCGCATGGCGCGGTAGACGGCATGGGGTTCGGTGTGGAATCCGGGCCCGCTCAGCGGCACGCGGGGCAGGCCGCCGCCCATCGGGCAGCGTCCCTCGGCGGGCGGCGGGACGTCGGTGGGGCGATCGGGCACCGCGGATGCGGGCGTCGTCATCGTACGGAATCTCCTGCAACGAAGGCTTCGCTCGGTCTGCGGTGGTCGGCCGATCAACGCGGCTTCACTATAAGGACGTTCGGTGACTCTTCATGCACTGTTTCCGATCATTGCTCTTACTTATTCGGCCGAAGGGGTTCGTAACGGGAGTTGAGGACCGGCGCCGCTCATATGTGCCATCGGGGCGTAGGTTGTGCGGCGAAGCGTTCCCACCTCGGTTGAGAGACGGACTGTACCCATGACCGACCACACAGCGGTGCCGGGCCCGGCGAGGCTGACGATCGACACATCGGTGCCGCACTCGGCCCGGATCTGGAACTACTGGCTGGGAGGCAAGGACAACTACCCGGTCGACGAGCAGGCCGGGGACGCGTACAGCGCCGTCTTCCCGGGCATCACCACCGTGGCCCGCAGCAGCCGGGCCTTCCTGGGCCGGACGATCACACATCTGGTCACCGAGGCCGGAATCCGGCAGTTCCTGGACATCGGGACCGGCCTGCCGACCGTGGACAACACCCATGAGGTCGCCCAGCGCCTCGCCCCGGAATCCAGGATCGTCTACGCCGACCACGACCCGCTGGTCCTCGCGCACGCCCGTGCCCTGCTCACCTCGGCCCCCGAGGGTTCGACGGACTACGTCGACGCCGACCTCACCGACCCGGACCGCATCCTGTCGCTCGCCGCCAGGACGCTGGACCCGACCCGCCCCACCGCCCTGATCCTCAGCAACATCCTCGGCCACATCGCCGACCACGACCAGGCACGCACCATCGTCACCCATCTGATGGACCGCCTGCCCTCCGGCAGCTACCTCGCCGTCAACGACGGCTCGCGCGGCGTGGACGCCGACTACGAGCGGGCCCAGGACGCCTACAACGAGACCGGCGCCATTCCCTACTTCCTGCGCCCCGTCGACCGGATCGCGGCGTTCTTCGACGGCCTCGAACTCCTGGCCCCCGGCGTCGTGTCGGTCCCGTTCTGGCGCCCCGATCCCACCGCCCCGGCTCCCCGGCCCGTCGGCGAACACGGCGGGCTCGCCCGCAAGCCGTGACACGCGGCCGGGCGGGCCGCCGCCTCCCCCTCGGTGGCCCGCCCGGCCGGGGTGCTGATTGACTGTCACGGCCGACCGGACGGCCGACGAGGTTCCCCGGAACGGGCCGGGCGCACGAAGGACGAGGGGTGTTGGGGATGGAGCGCGGTCGGACCGGGTGGGTTCGGGTTCCGGTGGGGGACGACGCGGCACGGTGGACGACCCGGAAGAAGTGCCTGCGGGTCCTCGTCGTCGTGCACAACGTGACCTCCGCGACGCGCCTGCTCGACGTACTGCCCCTGTTCGACGACGATCTGCGCGTCCAGCTCCTGGCGACCTGCACGGGATCCTCCGCGTTCGCGGCCGGGACCGCCGAGCTGCTGGCCGACCTCGGGGTGCCGGTACTTCCGTGGGATCAGGCGGCCGAGACGGACGCGGATCTGGTGATCTCCGCCAGTTTCGGCGGCCGGCTCGACGCGTTTTCCGGGAAGTTGATCATCCTCTCGCACGGTGTTGGCTACACTAAGAGGCTTGCAACACCGGACACCGGACACCGGACACCGGACACCGGACACCGGACACGGGTCGGGGCCGGGGCCGGAACCCGCGCCGGTCTTCGGGCTCGCTCCGTCGTGGCTGCTCTCGGACCGGGGCGATCCGCTCGCGGATGCGCTCGTGCTGTCCCATCCCGAGCAGCTCGAACGGTTGCGCGCCGCCTGTCCCGAGGCCGCGCCGACCGCCGTTCTCGCCGGTGACCCCTGCTACGACCGGATTCTCGCAGCCCGCCCGCACCGCGCGCGCTTCCGCCGCGCGCTCGGCGTCCGGCCGGGGCAGCGGCTCGTTCTGCTCAACTCGACGTGGAGCGGCGCCTCTCTCTTCGGGGACGACGGCGACGACCTGATCGCGGCGCTGCTGGGCCGGGTCGCCGACGAGTTCCCCGTGGACGAGTTCCGCTTCGCGGCCGTACTGCATCCCAATATCTGGCACGGGCACGGTCCGGGGCAGATCCGTGCCTGGCTGGACCGGGCACGGCGCGGCGGGCTGACCCTGATCGATCCGCTGCACGGCTGGCGGCAGGCCCTGCTGGCCGCCGACGCCGTGATCGGGGACCACGGATCGGTCACCTACTACGCGGCCGCCCTCGGCACCCCCGTCCTGCTGGGCGCCGCGCCGCTGGCGGCCCTCGATCCGGACGCCCCGATCTCCTCGTTCATGCGGGAGGCGCCGAAGCTCGATCCCGGTGCTCCGCTCGCCCCGCAGCTCACGGAACTCCTCCGTCGGCACCGGCCGTTGTCCGGACCCGCCGAGTTCACCAGCTCCGTGCCGGGCGAGTCCGCGGCACGGCTGCGGAGGCTCTTCTACTCGATGATGCGCGCTCCGGAGCCCGGCCGGCCCGCTTCGCTGACGCCGCTCCCCCTGCCCGGCCACGAGACGGGAACGGTCACCGTTCCCCTGCGGGTTCTTTCGCGGGTGCTCGGGCCGGGAGAGGTGGCCGTCAGCCGGTGGACCGGCACCGGGCCGGATCTTGGTGCGGCGGACGGACCGGAACTGCATCTCGCGGTGCACGAGGACACCCGTGACGTGGACCGGCTGGACCTGGCCGACATCGTCTTCCGCCACGGGACGCCCGACGATCCCCGCTTCGGCTCCCCGTCGCTCTGGACGTCCGAGGTGCTCCGCCGCTACCGGGGCTGCTCCCTGGCGGCCTACGTCACGGGCCCGTCCGCGTGCGTGGCGCGGGTGCGCGGCGAGGAGCCGGTACGGCTGGCCACGGAGGAGGGCGAGGCCGACGCGGACCCCGCCGCGTACGCCTCCGCCCTGTACGCCTGGCTCACCGCCGACGGCGCCGGCCCGGTCGCCGGCCGGGCCCGGCTGGCGCGGGTGGTGGCCGACGGGCTCGTCGTACGGACGGGAGACCGGGTCCGGCGCGTGCGGGTCACGCCCCTGGTGCCGCCGGGCGGCTGAGATCCGGCCACCGGGCCTACCGGGGGGCCTGACCGAGGTACGGGACAGAGGGGCAGAAGGGCGATCTTGAAGGATTGACGGGCCTGCTGCGGTGCCGAGATCGCTGCGCCGTGTTCGTCGTGCTCGCGCAGCATCCGCGTCACGGTCGCCGGGCGGGGATGCTGCTCCGTCTTCGCTCCGTTGGTGATGACGGGCCGCTCCGCCGTGTCGCGCAGGCCCGTCCCCGAGCGATCACCTGTGAAACGCCGATGCACCGGCACCGGGGCACGTCATCAGTGGGCTCGCGACGTCTCCGGGGTTCCGCCGGGAGCCGACCGGTGTCCAGCGCTCGGCGCCACGGCCAATGCGTCGATCTCGACCCGGAAGTCCGGGTGAACCAGGCCGGCGACCCTCACCAGGGAGCAGGCGGGCGGGTTTTCCGCGTCCTGGTACTCGTCTCGCACTCTACGGAACGCACCCAGATCGTCCAGATCGGTCAGGTAGACCGTCAGTTTGACTACATGGTCCAGGCCGGAGCCCGCTGCCTCCAGTGCGGTGGTCAGATTCGCGTAGACCTGCCGAACCTGGGCCTCGGCGTCCCCTTTGCCCACCAGATTGCCGTCGGCGTCCACCGGGACCTGCCCCGAGACGGCGACCATCGTTCCGGTGAAGGCGACCGCGTGGCTGTAGCCGTTGACGGGCGGTGAACCGTTGGGGCGTACGAAGTGCTCCATGGCGCCGATCATGCCACGGCCGGAATTCCGCTCCCTGCCGGCACCGACTGCCCGCCGGTGCAGACCCGCCCGAACGCTTCATTGTCGGCGGCGGTTGAGCACCCCGATGAGAGCGGCGAGGTCGGCGGCACCGGCCGGGTCATCCGCGTAGCGGGTGGTCTGGAGGGGACCGACCTCAGGAAGGACGATGCTCTCCCGGGCCAGAACATGGACCAAGGTCAGCAGCGCGGCGCGGGCATTGCCATCGGTGAAGGGGTGGAAGAACGCCACATCGAGGTAGGCGCGGGCCGCGCGGGCCGCCAGCGGGATGTCCGAGTCGTTCGTCTCGTGCAGGCAGGAACGGAAATCGGCTTGGGTCCGCCGGGTCAGGCCGTAGCGCTCGCGGCCGCCTTTCGCGTAGGCGTCGCTCATGCGGAACGGTGCCTCTGTCGCGGCAAGGACTTCGCGCTGCCAGCCGGCCAGCAGGGCGAAGTCCAGCGGGGCACGGCGTGCGGCGTCTTCCAGGGACAAGGCGTGTGCGGCGAGCAGACGTTCGGCGCGAATCGGGTCGCGCAGACGGACCGGTCCCTCGCACCAGGACCGGAACCCATCGCAGCCGGGTGGAACCCGTCGCAGGGCCGGTGCATGGTGCCAGTCGACCTCGCGGCGCACGCGCAGCCAGACTGAGAGGCTGTCAGTAACGGTCATGGAGATCCTCCAGCGCCGCCCTCTCACGGTGGTCCTGGTACGGGGCGCAGCCGGTGAGGCCGACTGCGAGGTCCTCGCCGACGGATTCGATCAGCGTCCGCTCCGGTTGGACCCAGCTCCTGAACCGGCCACCGATCGCGCGCTCCACCGCCAGCTCGGCCGCGGCCCCGTCCATGCCGGTGCTGGTGAGGAACCAGCGCAGGACGATGGAGGTCTGGCCGATCCAGGCGTTGTCCGCGCCCGAGTCCAGCGCGTGGGTCACGAGCCGGACGCAGGCCCGGTCCAGGTGCCAGCTGCGATCCTCGGGTGAGGCTTCCGGCGGCGGCGCCAGCTCGGCGAAGCGCTGGGCGGTCCGCTCCAGCCACTCCCGCCACTCCAGCAGCGCGGCCACGACACGTTCTGCGGTCTCGTCGGGGGTCGTCACCGAGCTCGGCGGCCAGCTGACCCAGCTGCCGATGGGCCCGCCGTGGAAACAGCACCAGCTCCACCCCCAGGACCAGGTGCCGTATCGCTCCCGAAGGACTGCGTCCACCTGGCTCTCGCACCAACGTTCGCCCTGCCACCAGCCGACCCTGCCGGAGAGCACGGGCGGCACCCACTCGCGGACCAGCGAGCGGAGACGAGCGTCTTCGGCCTCGTCCCAGGCGAACGGGTGACGAGCCGGGTCGACGTCATCCCAGTTCAGAATGTCCATTTTGGTGAGGCGAGGCACGCGGTTGTCGGGGAAGGGCAGGGTGTCGCGGTTGTACGTCAGGGCCGGCCACTCTTCCTGTTCGATGTGATCGACCTACCAGTATCGGCTCGAAGCCCCTGCCATCGCGAGTGGTTTCCTGCCCCACCCCGTGCGGACATCCGTGCAGAACCCATGGCCCGCTCCCATCGTCACCGGCCGTGGCCGAGGGCCAAGGCGCTCAAGGCTTGAAGACCATCTCGTTGCCCCTTTCGCCCTCAGCCCGGTCAGACCCCTACCGCGCCGGGCAGCGCTCCCGCATGCGGTGCAGATGCGCCAGGTGATACTCCGCCCGGTGGCCGTCGAGTGCGGTGATCGCCGCCTCGATCAGCGGGAGCGCGGCCTCGGTGTTGTCCTCGTCCAACCAGGTCTCGGCGAGATCCGTACGTGTGCGGGCCGCGTTGTACGGGTCGACGGCCGGCCCCACGTCGGGCTGGAAGTACGACAGGGCCGCCGCCAGCCGCTCCCGGGCCTCCTCGCGCCGCCCCAGCCCGCGCAACGCCCGGCCGCGATGGCGTTCCAGCAGGGCCTCGGCGCGCGGCACGTCGGCCGTTCCCTCGTCCCCCGCGCCCATGGTGGCCAGGACGCCTCCGGCCTCCTCGAAGCAGTCGTACGCCTCCTGGTAGCGCCACTGGCGCATCCTCAGCAGTCCCAGGAACTCGACGGCCGAGGCATGACCCCGTTTGTGGCCCGCCGCCCGCTCGGCGCTCGCCGCCTCCCGCGCCGCCGTCTCGGCCTCCTCCCAGCGCCCTGTCTCGGTGAGCGAGTGGGCGAGTTGCGCGTGGACCGCCCCGGCGTCGGGACCGGCGGGAAGACGGGTGCCGGCCAGCCGCGCCCCGGTCCGGAGCGACGGCAGCAGCACCTCGTGGTGGCCCGCCTTGAGCTGGAGCGGCCACAGCGCGCGGCACAGGCGCACGGCGGTGTCCGGGTCACCGGACTCCTCGGCGCAGCGCACCGCCTCGGTCAGGTTGCCGATCTCCGCGAGGAGCGCGCCGAGCGCGGCGCCCTCGTTCTCGTACTGCCGCCCCGGCCCGGGCCCGGCGGGGGCGGGAACGCGCCAGCTCTGCGGGAGTGCCCGGTGGGCGGCGGACTCCGCCAGGCCGGCGTAGCCGCTCAGGGTACGGGCGAGCGCCGCCGAGCAGCCCGCGATGCCGTCCTCGCGGATCGCGGCCCCCTCGGCGTGGGCGCGGACCGCGGGTCGGTGGTGGTAGCGGCCGTGGCCGGTGGCCTGCTCCAGGAGCATCCGGTCGGTGAGCTCCGCCAGGAGTTCCGCCGCCCGCTCTTCTTCCAGGCCGGTGGTGCGGGCGGCCGCGGCGGCGTCGAAGGCGGGCCAGGGGCGCAGCGCCATCAGCCGGTACAGCCGGGCGGCCTCCGGCGTCAGCAGCCGGTAGTTGTCCTCCGCGGCCCCGCGTACCGGAGCGCCGTCCGACCCGGCTCCGCGCGGCGGGAGCGTGGCGCCGGAGAGCTGATGGGCCTCGGCCCGCAGGGCGTACGGCGAGCCGCCGCAGCGGGCGAGCAGCGAGGGCAGCACGGCACGGGCGGCGGCGACGGTGGACTTGTCGGTGATCTCGGTCAGCAGACGCACCGCGTCCTTGTCGGTGAGCGGATCGACGCGCACGCGCACGGCGTCGAGGTTGGGGAAGGGACCGCGGGCCACCACGATCGTGAACACATCGGGCGCCGACGTGAGGAACGGCCGCACCTGCGAGGCCGACTGGGCGTGGTCGAGTACGACCAGGAGCCTGAGTTCCGCCACGCGGCGCTGGAAGAACTCGCCGAGCTGCTCGGTGGCGGGCGGCATCTCCTCGTCCGGCACTCCCAGCCGGCGCAGCAGCACCCGCAGCGCGGTTCCCGGGTCGCGGGCGCCGCTCGGCCCGCCGCCGAGGTCGGCGTAGATCCGGCCGTCCGGGAACTGCCGGGCGAACCGGGCCCCGTAGTGCGCGGCGAGGGCGCTGGAGCCCATGCCCTCCGGGCCGTGCACCAACGCGACCCTGGGCCGTCCGTCCGCGCGCCGGGTCGCCTCCCGGTGAAGCCCGCGCAGCGCCTCCTTGCGGTCGGTGAAGAATCTGACGGAGGCGGGGAGGTTCGACCGCACGGGACGGACCGGTCCCGTCCCGGTTCCCACCCTCGAGGTGAACGAACGCCATTGTGCGGCGAGTTGCGGGTCCGTACGCATGCGGTCGTGCATCATGCGGGCCACTTCGTCCCGCTCGTCCCGCGCCGCGGGGGCCGGCACCTCCCGGCCGACGATTCTGCGTACGACACCGCCGGTCGACTCCCAGACCCACTTCCCGGCCTCGTTGGCCGTCCCCGTGGCAACCGCACCGAGCACTGCCGAGATCGCCGCCACCGACGTGGGGTCCAGCATGTCGCGCACTCCTCGTTCCCGGTGTTTGGCGCGGTCGCCCTTCCCCGGCACCGTCGCTGTCACCGTGCGGGTGACACGTTAGCGTCCGGCAAGCCGAATTCCCCCGGACTTCGTGACGCCGCTCCCCGGTCCGGCCGGGAACGGCCGCCGCTTCGGGCCGCGGGGACCGGCGGGCCGTCCGCCGCGCGCCCGTTCGTTCCGGCGGCGGCCAGACCTGCGGCATCTAATGTCTACCCATGGGTAACTCCCTTTGCTTGGATGGGCGGCACCACCGCCCGCCCCTCGCTTCCACAACAGGAGAACCCGTGCCGAACCCCGCGATCCGCCGCATCTTTGGTGCCGTTCTGACCGGAGCGCTCGCCGCGGCGACCCTGGCCGCCCACGCTCCGCAGGCCGCTGCGGCGGACACCCCGTCGCTGCGTGTGCTCACGTACAACACGTTCCTGATGAGCAAGAACCTGTACCCGAACTGGGGTCAGGACCACCGCGCGGCCCAGATCCCGAAGACGCCGTTCTTCCAGGGCAACGACGTCGTCGTGCTCCAGGAGGCGTTCGACAACTCCTCCTCGGACGCGCTGCTGCGTGCCGCCTCGGACCGGTACCCGTACCAGACCCCGGTGGTGGGCCGGAGCAGGAGCGGCTGGGACGCGACGGGCGGGGCGTACTCGGCGCTCACCCCGGAGGACGGCGGGGTGACGGTGCTGAGCCGGTGGCCGGTCGTCCGCAAGGAGCAGTTCATCTACAAGGACGCCTGTGGCAGCGACAGTTGGTCGAACAAGGGGTTCGCCTACGTCGAGTTGGACGTGAACGGCGCACGGGTGCACGTCGTGGGGACGCACACCCAGTCGACCGACTCCGGTTGCGGGGCGGGCGAGGCGGCCGCCAAGCGCGCCCTCCAGTTCCGGCAGATCGACGCCTTCCTCGACGCCAAGAACATACCGGCCTCCGAACAGGTCGTAGTGGCGGGGGACTTCAACGTCGACTCGCGCTCCTCGGAGTACGCGTCGATGCTCGGAAACGCCGGACTGGTGGCCGCCGACGCCCGCACCGGGCACCCGTACTCCTTCGACACCCGGGACAACTCGATCGCCGCCGACCGCTACCCGGACGACCCGCGCGAGGACCTCGACTTCGTTCTGCACCGCGCCGGGCACGTGCGTCCGGCCGGCTGGACGAACGACGTGGTCAAGGAGGAGAGCGCGCCCTGGACCGTGAGCAGCTGGGGCAAGAACTACACGTACACCAACCTCTCCGACCACTATCCGCTGGTGGCCTCGGCGAGGTAGCCCCGACGGCGGGCCGGGCGCGGTCCTCTACGATCGTCCGGGTGTGCGCACATGTCATAGTCGCCGAGGACGACGAGAAGCAGGCCGAGCTCGTCCGCCGCTATCTCGAACACGAAGGTCATGCGGTCACGGTCGTCGGCGACGGGCTCACCGCCCTCGCCGAGGTCCGGCACCGCGAGCCCGATCTGCTGGTGCTCGACGTGATGATGCCGCGGGCCGACGGCCTGGACGTGGTCCGGGTGCTGCGGGCCGAGCAGCGCGAGCTGCCGGTGCTGATGCTGACGGCCCGCAGCACCGAGGACGATCTGCTGCTGGGGCTGGACCTCGGCGCGGACGACTACATGACCAAGCCGTACAGTCCCCGCGAGCTGATGGCCCGGGTGCGGACCCTGCTGCGGCGCAGTCGTCGGAGCGGGCCGGGCCCCGTCGCCGACCCGGCGCTGCGGGTCGGTGCGCTGCTCGTCGATCCGGAGCGGCACGAGGTCCGGGTCGAGGGCCGGGCCGTGGACTGTACGCCGGGCGAGTTCCGGATTCTCGTCGCCATGGCGACCGAACCCGACCGGGTCTTCACCCGGCAGCGGCTCCTGGAGGAACTGCACGGCTTCGACCGGTACGTCAGTTTCCGCACGGTCGACGTGCACGTCATGAACCTGCGCAAGAAGATCGAGCCCGCGCCGCGCCGCCCGGTCCGGCTGCTGACCGTCTTCGGCGTCGGCTACAAGCTGACGGACCCGGCCGGGAGCGCCCCGCGTGCGTCGTGAACCGCGCCGGTCCCGGCTGCCGTTGCGCAGAAGTCTGTTCGGGCGGCTGCTGATGGTGTCCGCGCTGGTGGCCGCGTGTTCGGTGGCGGCCACCGCCTGGATCGCCGTGCAGACCACCTCCGGCGCCATCAAGCAGGAGCAGGGCCAGAACCTGACGGCGGACGCCCGGATCTACAACACCCTGCTCGGTTACGCGGCGGCCCACCCCACCTGGGACGGCGTCGACGGCACGGTACGCGAACTGGCCCGGCAGTCCGGGCGGCGGATCGCGCTCACCACCCAGCAGCGGGCGCCGCTCGCCGATTCCGCCGCCCGGTCCGCGCCGCCCGCGCTGCCGCCGCAGGCGTCGGCGATCGTGGATCCGCTGGCCGTGGACACCGCGCTGTCCCGGACGGTCGAGGGAACCGGATCCACCTCCGAGCGGGTCGATCCGCGGGCGGTCGGCCCGTTCCGCCTGCCCGCCGCCGAACGCACCGCCCTGCGGCACACCGCCGAACGGTACGCGGCCTGCCTGAGCCGGATCGGGATCGCGGCGGACGTGGTGCACGGCCCGAGCGGGCGTCCACGGGTGCAACTGGTCGGCACCGACCCGGACCGGGTGCAGGACGAGCGGTGCGTATCCGACCGGCTGGATGCCCCGACGCCGACCGAGCGCAAGGCGCTGGACGCGCTCGACGGGCTCGCCAACGCCTGCCTGAAGCGCCAGAACCGCTCCGGCATCCGGCTCAACCCGGACCTGTCCTGGGACGACGGCACCCGGTCGAGGGCCGCCGCGGGCGTGATGGCCCGGGAGATCCCCACCCCCGTACCGGCCGTCCGCACCGGGGAGGACGACCGGGCCACCGCCTCCTGCGTGGACACGGCGCGACGGGAGCAGCTCAGCTCCTATGTCGCCTCGCCCGCGCTGCTGTTCATCGGCACGCAGGACAGCACGACCGTGCCGGGTTTCGACCTCTCCCCCGAGAACACCGCGAAGATCGCGGGCGCGGCCGCGCTCGTCCTGGCGCTCACCGTCGGGGCCACCGTGCTCGCCGGGTCCCGGCTGGTACGGCCGCTGCGCGCCCTGACCGGGGCGGCGCAGCGGATGCGGGACGGGGCGGACTCCGCGCCCGTGCTGGTCAGCGCCGACAACGAGATCGGCCGGCTCGCCGCCGCGTTCAACGACATGGCCGACCACCGGGCGCGCCTGGAGGCGCAGCGCAAGGTCATGGTCAGTGATGTGGCCCATGAGCTGCGGACCCCGCTGAGCAACATCCGGGGCTGGCTGGAGGCCGCGCAGGACGGTCTGGCCGAGCCGGACCCGGCTTTCATCGCCTCGCTGCACACGGAGGCCGTGCAGTTGCAGCACATCATCGACGACCTCCAGGACCTCGCCGCGGCGGACGCGGGTGCGCTGCGGCTGCACCCCGAGCCGGTACGGGTCGACGAGGTGCTGGCGCAGGTCGCCGCGGCGCACCAGGGGCGGGCCGAGACGGCGGGGGTCGCACTCGTGGCCGAGGCCGACGCGCCCGCCGCGCTGTGGGCGGACCCGGTGCGGCTGCGCCAGGCGATCGGCAACCTGGTCTCCAACGCGGTGCGTCACACCCCGCCGGGCGGGCGGGTGACGCTCCGCGCCCACGCCGCGGCGGTGCCGGACGGGGAAGTCCGGGAGGTCGTGATCGAGGTCGCGGACACCGGCGGCGGGATTCCGGCCGAGCATCTGCCGTACGTCTTCGACCGCTTCTGGCGTGCGGAGAAGTCGCGCAGCCGCCGTACCGGGGGCAGCGGGCTGGGGCTGGCGATCGTGCGCAAGCTCGTGGAGGGGCACGGCGGTTCGGTGGGCGTGACCAGTACCGAGGGAAAGGGCTCGGTCTTCACGCTCCGGCTGCCCGCCGCCCGGCCCGCCGACGCCGAAGCCGGTGCGGGCGGTACCGACGGGGACGGCCGTCGGGCCCCGGCCGGGCCTGATGCGACGGCCACAAGGATCTGACAGCTTCCTCATAACTTCACGCCAGCCTGTCGGCATGCCTCGCGCCCGGTACCGAACGGATACCGGGCAGCACCGAGGCCGACCTGGAATGGAGTCATCCAATGCCTCACCGTCTCCTGCGCACCACTGTCCTCGCCGCCGTCGCGGCGGGCGCGGTGCTCATCCCCTCCGCCGCGGCCTTCGCCGACACCGCGCCCGAGCCGTCCGCTCCCTCGGTGAAGCGGTCCGCCGCCGCCGCGGCGTCCGACCGGGCCGGGGCGTCCGCCGGATCCACCGGCAAGGAGGCCTCACGTCCGGCGGTGGTCCCCCGTGGCGGGGTCGCCGCGGGCGAGAACCCGACCCCGGTCCCGGCCAGGCCCTCGGCCGGGACCGAGGAGGGCGCCGCTCCGCGCGGCGGCGTCGACGCCGGTGAGCGCCCGGTCGCGGCCTCCGGCGACAACACGGCCGCCCTCGCCGGATCGGCCGCCGGCGCGCTGCTGCTCGCCGGTGCGGGCACCTTCGTCCTGCGCCGCCGCTCGGCGGCCCGCAGCAACGGCTGACC
>NZ_JBHJQP010000130.1:0-23376 GCF_042262625.1 Streptomyces sp. NPDC056347
TACGCGAACTGGAAACACACGGCTACCTCAGCCGCACCCGCGAACGCCTCCCCGACGGCCGGGTCGTCACCCGGACCTGCTCGTACAACCAACCGCTGGAGCCGAAGGCCCGCATCCGCCGCCCGGACCCCCGCCGCCGGGTCCAGCCGCCCGCCCCTCCAACTCCTCCCGCGCCGCCGGCTCTTCCTGCACCTCCGCCTCTTCCCGCACCTCGGGCTCTTCCTGCACCTCCGCCTCCTCGCGTTCCTCCCACCCATCCGGCCCCCATGCCGCCCTCACCGCCTGACCCGACCGTCCCGGCGGCGCCTGCCCCTGCCGCTCCTGCCCCAACTGGCCCCGCAGCACCGCCCGTGCCATCGCCCGGCGCGTCGCTCCCCCGCCCCCGCAACCCCCGCGACCCGCACCCCCACGACGAACCGCACCCCAAATTCACCCAGGCCGCCGCAGCCCTGCTCTCCGGCCTCCACCACCACGCACCACACCTCATCCTCACCGAGAAAGAAATCACCCTCCTCACCCCCATCACCGCCACCTGGTTCGAACGCGGCGCCACCCCCACCACCCTCCGCCACACCCTCACCAACGACCTCCCCCAACCCCTCAAACACCCCGCCAAACTCCTCCGCCACCGCCTCAACGCCTACCTCCCCACCCCACCCACACCCGTCACACTCGTCGACCCCCTCCAGAACTGCGACAACTGCGACCGCGCCTTCCGCGCCCCCACCCCCGGCCACTGCGCCGAATGCAGGTGGAGTTAGAACCCCTATCGGAATGCGGTTCGGCCGAGGGGCCTGCTGCCAGAAGTAGGTGTGGAGTTGCATGGCAGGATCCGGCTGTGACGTGTGACGTGTGTGGACACGAGATGCGGCAGGCGCCGGTAGCGGAACCGCAAGCGGCGTGGGACTTGCCGGTGAAGGAGCGGTGGTTCTGCTCCTGGTGCTACGCGTGGACCGAGCTGGGACATGATCCCCATGAGGTTTCACGGCCGCAGTACCAGCCCGTGTACGGGCGCTGGGAGCGGGCAGAATCACCGAGCCTCCCTGAGAACGTGGCCCATGCCTATGACACGGCCTACGCCTACACGGGTTCCGGCGCGACCCTGTGCGGCATAGAACACGAGGGTCTCTCGGTCTCTCCGTACTGGTGGGTGCCGGATCGGAGCAACGCGTGTGGCGCCTGCAAGGAGGCCGCGGCCGTCATCGACCAGCGCTGGCCATGGGAAATGCGTCGCGGGAATCGTGTTAATCCCGCGCCTCCCCCCGGATCCTGCTGGCCCCCCTTCTAGGTTGCCCGCGCAACGACCTGAGCCGCCTCCAGCAGATCAACGCACACGCGAGTCCGAGGAAGGCTTCGTGGATGTCGTCGCGTATCTCCCAGCGGATGCGTAGACGGCGGAACCAGTGCAGGTGGGCGAACGCGCGCTCTACGACCCAGCGCTGAGTGCCCGGGCCGGAGCCGTGCTCGGTGCCACGGCGAGCGATCACTGGCTTCACCCCGAGGTCCCGGACCGGGCGGCGGCAGCACGAACAGGATGCCCTGGAACACCAACCGGTCCGGATGCCGCTTGCGCCCAGGGTGCCGGGTCCGGCGCTCAACCCTGGGCAGTAGCGGCTCGATCACCGCGCACAGTTCGTCGTCGATTTCCTACGGCTTCGGCCGCGCCACCGCACAGCTCCGGATCAGGAGTCCCGGAGTGATCCAACCACTTCGAAGATCGTTTCGTTAGGGGTTCTTACGGGAGACCCCGACGCCTTCGTGGAAGCCCCGAGCCCAACGTTTTGGCTCGGACCACAACGTTGTACAGCCGCCGCCCGTCCCGCCGCATGCTGATGCCACGAGCACAACAGGCGTAAGCGGAAAAGGGGAAGGTCATCACAAAGAACCTGCGGAGGATCGCGGCCGCGGCCGTGGCATCTCTGAGCCTGGCCGCGGTGGGCCTCACGACCGCACCGTCCGCTTCAGCAGCGGTGGGCGACTGCCCGCGCGCGTACGTATGCGTATGGGACAACGGGAACTACTCCGGCGCCCCGAAGTGGAAGTCGATGGGCGACCTGTCGAACCTATGGTCGGCCAACGGCCTGTCCATCGTCAACAACGGGGTGGCTTACCCCGGTGGAGACCACATCCGCTACAAGCTCACGCCGCAAGTCGGCCCGAGCGAATCGGGCTGCCTCCACTACCCGCCGGACTCCAACAAGACCGCGTTCACTGGAACCAGGGTGACCCTGGACTACGCCAAGTGGGGCGCAGAGTGCTGACCGGCTGAAACCGCGCACGACAGGTGAGGACTCCCGCAGGGACACGGCGTCCCTGCGGGAGCCCTCGCCTTTCCGTCGTGGAAGTCCCTGACGTTCGGTCCGGGCAGCACCTCCCGGAAGATATCGACGCCGCCCCTCAGTTGACTCGGGCCCCCGAATTCTTCAACAACCCTCAAGCGGCCCAGAAAGCACTGACCTTGCATAACGGAACACATCAGTGACATACAACCTACTCGCTGTCAGCCCTTTGCCTCCCACTCTGATCACCCGTGCACTCGCATCATGCTTGCGGGTGGAATCACGCTCCGTCGATGTTGCCGGTATCGACGGAGACCAGGAGAGCCGCAACTGGGATGCTGTCGTACTCTGCGACTACGCCCGTCTTCTTGGCGACGTTTCGCTCTCCCTGGATGTCTTCATCCAGGATTTCGCCCCTCACAGGCCGACAGAGCCGGAATTCTCCTCCTCCTTCGCCGCAACGACCCAGTCCTTGGTCCTTTATCCCGCCGAAGAGGACATTCCCAGCGCATACTGGCTGGTGACCCCGACCGGTTCGACGACCCGCGCCCGACTTCTTTCGTCGGACGACGAGCAGCCCCGCTACTCCCTCGACGCCGTCGAAGCCGCCGTCCCTCAGCTCCCTGACGTTCGCGTCATCCAGCTTCCTGAAATCGCCCGCGAACAACACATCTCCACACCTGTTACTTCGGAATTCATTCAGACAGCCTCCCGCTTACGGGAATCAAGCGAAATGACGGAGCATTTCGACTTCGCCGACGAACCGGGATCTCCTGCATACAGCGCTCGAACTTGCCTCGCTGAGTGGGAAAGAATGGTGCGTCGCATGGAATCCTGCTGGCGTCCGACCGGAAAGTATCCGGTCGGACTCTACTCCGAGGCCCTGCTTTCACGAGATCTCATTGAAAAGATCTCCGAGCAACTCCCCGAATCCATGGCCGACCTTTTGCGTGATTCCACCCGCAAGGTCGACGATAAATTCATGGAGTGCACCGTCCGGGACGATCGATGGGCATCGGTTTCGGAACTCCCGAAACCTCTCGCCGAGCCCGGAGAATCCAATTGGTGGTGGCTCCGGAAACCTCGCAACCCACCGTGGGAAAGAAATAGGCCGCAGTGAGGAGTCGGTAAAAGCCCACGGAGGCGGGAACGGGGGCGGGAACGGAGGCCGGAACGGCCGGGAGGGGTCAGGCGGTGAAGAAGGCGGCGAGGGCCGGGGCCAGGGTCTTGGGGGCGATGGTGTGTTCCTCGCCCGGGAAGACCCGCAGCGTGAAGTTGTCGCCCGCCTCGGCGAGTTCGCGCGCCC
Source organism: Streptomyces sp. NPDC056347 (assembly GCF_042262625.1). Classification (NCBI taxonomy): domain Bacteria; kingdom Bacillati; phylum Actinomycetota; class Actinomycetes; order Kitasatosporales; family Streptomycetaceae; genus Streptomyces; species Streptomyces sp. NPDC056347. The sequence continues at coordinate 3,586 of NZ_JBHJQP010000130.1, forward strand.
CGGTCAGGATGTGCGGGGCGCCCGCGTCACCGCTGGCGACGAGGACGGGGGCGGCCACGGAGGCCCAGCGGTCGAGCGGCAGGGGGCGGCCGGACATGGTGTCGCCCATGACCCGGCCGTCGTAGGGGAGGGTGCGGGCGACCGCCGCCATGCCCGCCCAGAACGGGGCCTGCCGCATGCCCGCCACGGCCTCGGCGGGCATGCCGATCGCCGCCGTCATGAAGTAGGCCGCGGCATCCCCGTACGCCTCGCGGCCCACCAGCTCCGTCAGGTGCTCCACGTAGTCGGCGGGCAGCGGCGGGCGGCTGTCGTCGGTGATGAACGGCGGCTCGTACAGCGCGAGTCGGGACACGGCGCTGCCGGCGGCGGTGGCCTCCAGGGCGAGGACGGCACCCGAGGACATGCCGAAGACCATGGCCGACCCACCGCCCGGCCCCCCGATCAGCGCGTCGAGGTCCTCGATCTCGCGCCGCACGTCGTACGTCGGGGCGTCCCCGCTGTCACCGCGTCCCCGGCGGTCGTACGTGATCACCGTGAAGCGCTCGGCCAGCAGACCGGCGAGCTCGGCGGAGTCGCCGCGCGTCATGAAGGCGCCGCCGACGAGCACCACCGCCGGGCCCGAGCCCTGCCGTTCGAAGGCGATGGCCGTGCCGTCGGCCGAGAACACCTGGTCCATGTCCATGCGGAACCCCCATTGACGTGCGGTGCGGGGCAGAATCCCCGCGACTTCGGAACTGGACGGTACGGTACTCACAGCGGTACTGGTCAGTCCAGTACCCTCCCCGGAGGACGGGGAACGGGGAGTGGCGGAGTGGACCGAGAGAGGGAGCCGACGATGGACAGCCGGTCAGAGCGCAAGCACCGGGCGATCCTGGACGCCGCGACCACCGTGTTCCTCGACAAGGGGTATTCGGGGACGAGCATGGACGACATCGCGAAGCGTGCCGCGGTGTCCAAGCAGACCGTCTACAAGCACTTCGCCGACAAGGAGAAGCTGTTCGCGGAGATCGTGCTGGCCACCACCCATCGCGTCGACGCGATGGTCGACCTGGTGGCCGACATCCCCACCGAGGCCGACGCCCTGGACGAGAACCTGACCCGCCTCGCCCGCCAGTTCCTGACGACCCTCACCCAGCCCCAGGTGATCCAGCTGCGCCGCCTGATCATCGCCAACGCCGACACCTTCCCGGAGCTGGGCGCGGCCTGGTACGAGCAGGGGTTCGAGCAGGTCCTGGCCACCCTGGCGGACACCTTCCGGCACCTGACCGAGCAGGGGCTGCTCAAGGCCGACGACCCGGCGCTGGCCGCCCACCACTTCGCCGGACTGCTGCTGTGGATCCCGGTGAACCAGGCCATGTTCCACGGTGCCGCCCGGCACAGCGAGGCCGACCTCGACCGGTGGGCCGTCGGCGGCGTCCGCGCCTTCCTCGCCGCCTACGCCTGAGCCGCGCGCGAATCCCCGCGCCGGCGACTCCGTGCCGGAAACCCTGTGCCGGACCGGAAGCCCTGTGCCGGAAACCCCGTACTGGTAGCCCCGCGCCGGCGGCTCCGTACCGGTACCGCCGTGCAGGTGCGGCCTACGCCCGGACCTCGTACGTCCTCAGCCAGGCCGGGAAGTCGGCCAGGGACGAAAGGACGACGTCCGCGCCCTCCTCGCGGAGTTCCCGGGCGTCGCAGGGGCCCGTGGTGACGCCGACCGAGAGGGCGCCCGCGGTACGGGCGCCGCGTACGTCGCCGGTGTGGTCGCCGACGTAGACGTGCGCGCCGTGCTCGCGCAGGGCGTGGGCCTTGGCCTCGGCCCACAGGCCGCCGATGACCGCGTCGGGCTCGATGCCGAGGTGGGTCAGGTGGAGCTGCGCACTCGGGCCGTACTTGGCGGTGACGACCACGGCCCGGCCACCCCGGGCGCGGATCGCCTCGACCGACTCGCGGGCGCCCGGGAGCGCCGGGGTCGGGGCTATGGCGTACGTGGGGTAGAGGGCGCGGTAGCGGTCGGCGACGGCGGGCACGGCATCGGCCGGGAACCAGTTCCGCAGTTCGTCCTCGACCGGCGGGCCCAGCCTGCTCACGACCAGGTCGGCGTCGATCGGCGTGCCCGTCTCGGCGGAGAGCGCCATATAGGTGGCCTTGATGCCGGGGCGGGAGTCGATGAGGGTCATGTCGAGGTCGAAACCGACCGTCAGGGGGCGCGGGGGGTGCGAAGGCATGTCGTCCATTGTCACCGAATGCCCGAGTCGGGTGCGGGCCGACGGCCCCGGAACGGCGGTGCTTAGACTTAGCCAAGGCTTACCTTTGCGATGTTCTCAGCCGTTCGTTCCTTGCCACTTGATTGGGTCCGATGTCAGCCGCCGCTCCACGCCGCTCCAGACGCGCTCTCGCGACGGCGGCGGCCGTCGCGGCGCTGCTGGTGGCGGTTCTCCTCAGCCTGGCCGTGGGGGCCCGTTCCATACCCCCGGCCGAAGTCTTCGACGCCCTGCTGCACGGCGGGCACTCCGACAACGCCGAAGTCGTACGGAACATGCGCGTGCCGCGCACCCTGATCGGTCTGATGGTCGGCGTCGCGCTGGCCCTCGCCGGGACGGTGCTCCAGGGCATCACCCGTAACCCCATCGCCGACCCCGGCATCCTCGGGGTCAGCCAGGGCGCCTCGGTGGGGGTGGTGCTGGCCATCGCGTTCGCCGGGGTCCACACCCTGACCGGGTACGTGTGGTTCGCCTTCGCGGGGGCGGCGATCGCCTCCGTCGCGGTGTACGCGGTCGCGTCGAGCGGGCGCGGCGGTGCCACGCCGGTGAAGCTCGCGCTCGGCGGGGCCGCCATCAACGCGCTGCTGGTCTCGGTGACCTCGGCGGTGCTGACGACGAAGGCGTCCGCGCTCGACGAGTTCCGCTTCTGGCAGGTCGGTTCGCTCGGCGGGCGCGAGGCCGTGGTGGCGGGCCAGATCTGGCCGTTCCTGCTGGTCGGCACGGTACTGGTGGTGTCCGTGGCCCGTGGCCTGGACGCGCTGGCGCTCGGCGAGGACGTCGCGAAGGGGCTCGGGCAGAACGTCGCGACGGTGCGGATCGTCGGCGGCATCGGCGCCACCGTGCTGGTCGGGGTCGGGGTCTCGGCGGCCGGGCCGATCGCGTTCATCGGGCTCGCCGTCCCGCACATCGCCCGCGCCGTCGTCGGCACCGACCACCGCTGGGTGCTGCCGATGGCCGCGCTGATCGGGCCCGTGATGCTGCTGGTCTCCGATGTGATCGGCCGCGTCGTCTTCCCTCCGAGCGAGGTCCCGGCGGGCGTGATGACGGCGCTGATCGGCGTCCCGTTCCTGGTCACCCTCGTACGCCGGAAGGCGGTGCCCGCATGAGTGCCGAGACCGCGGAGCGGGTACGCGTGCGGCCCGCCGGGTACGCCGTCGTACGGGTCGGGGCGCGGGGACGGTTCCTGCTGCACCGGCGGGCCGCACTGGTCGCCGCCGCGCTGGTGGTGGCGCTGGCCGTCGTCTGCGTCGCGTACCTCTGCGTCGGCGAGAGCTTCGTGGCGCCCGGCGAGGTCGTGAAGGTGCTGCTGGGGCGGCCGTCCCCGGACGAGCTGGTGGTGGGCACGCTGCGGCTGCCCCGGATGACGACGGGGCTGCTGGTCGGCGTCGCCTTCGGGATCGCCGGGGCGCTGATCCAGACCGTCGCCCGCAACCCGCTCGCCAGCCCCGACATCATCGGGATCAGCCAGGGCGCGGGCGCGCTCACCGTCGGCGCGATGACCTTCGGCATCACCTCGTACACGGTGCTGCCCTACCTCTCGGTGATCGGCGGGGTGCTGGCGGCGGCGCTGGTGTACGTCTTCGCCTGGCGCGGCGGGCTGCACGCCACCCGCTTCGTCCTCATCGGCATCGGCTTCGCGGTCGCGCTGCGCTCGGTCACCACCCTGTTCCTGACGAAGGGCGACTACCTGGTCGCCCAGCAGGCCAAGATCTGGATGACCGGTTCGCTCAACGGCCGCGGCTGGGCCGAGGCGACGCCGCTGCTCTGGACGCTGCTGGTCCTGCTGCCCGCCGTGCTGTGGGCGGCCCGCGCCCAGCGCACCGTCTCGATGGACGACGACACCGCGACCGCGCTCGGGGTGCGGCTCGGGCGGGTACGGCTGGGGCTGGTCGCGCTCGGCGTCGTCCTGGCGTCGGTGGCGACCGGGACGGCCGGGCCGGTGGACTTCGTGGCGCTGCTCGCCCCGCAGATCGCCCGCCGGATGACCCGTACCGCGCAGATCCCGCTGCTCTGCTCGGCGCTGCTCGGCGCGGTCATCGTGGTGTTCGCGGACCTGCTGGCGCGCAGGCTCTTCTCACCCACCGAGCTTCCGGTGGGCGTACTGACGGCGGCGGTCGGCGCCCCGTATCTGATCTGGCTGATCATCCGCGGTCAGGGTGGCGGCCGCGGCCGCAGTGGAGGTACAGCATGACTTCGACCCGTACGACGTCCGAGGCCCCGGACCCGGCCGCGGACCCGGCCGCGGACCCGGCTACGGACCCGGCCGCGGGGACCGGCCGGCTCACCGCGCGGGGGCTGACGCTCTCGTACGAGGAACGCACGGTCGTCCACGAGCTGGACCTCACCGTGCCGGACGGGCGGGTCACGGTCATCGTCGGCCCGAACGCCTGCGGCAAGTCGACCACCCTGCGCGCACTCGGCCGCCTCCTCAAGCCGCGCGGCGGGGCGGTCCTCCTCGACGGCACCGAACTGTCGAAGATCCCCACCCGGAAGATCGCCCAGTCGATCGGGCTGCTGCCGCAGACCCCGGTGGCCCCGGAGGCGATCACCGTCAGCGATCTCGTCGCGCGCGGGCGCCAGCCCCACCAGCACTGGTGGCAGCAGTGGTCGGACGAGGACGAACGCGCGGTGACGGACGCGATGGAGCGTACGGACATCACCGCGCTCGGCGAGCGGTCCGTGGACGAGCTGTCCGGCGGACAGCGCCAGCGGGTCTGGATCGCGATGGCGCTCGCCCAGGAGACCGACCTCCTGCTGCTCGACGAACCGACCACGTACCTCGACATCGCGCACCAGGTGGAGGTCCTGGACCTGGTGCGCCGCCTCACCGCCCCGGCGGCCGACGGCAGCCGGGGGCGGACCGTGGTCACCGTGCTCCACGACCTCAACCAGGCCGCCCGGTACGCGGACCACCTGGTCGCCATGAAGGCGGGCCGGATCGTCGCCGAGGGCCGCCCGGCGGACGTCGTCACGGCCGGACTCGTACGCGAGGTCTTCGGCCTGGAAGCGGTGATCGTCCCGGACCCGGTGACCGGTTCGCCGCTCGTGGTGCCGGGCGCGCCCTGGCAGCCCGGTCCTGCGGCCGGCTGACGTCCGCCCCGCCTTTTCCTTCCGCTCTCCCGCTCCTTCACGAAAGGCAGCCCATGACCGCCACCACCTTCCTCCGCCGTCGCGGTGTCGCGCTCGGTGCGCTCTCCCTGGCCGGTGCGCTCACCCTCTCGGCCTGCGGTTTCTCGGAGTCCGGCGGGAGCGCGAGCGGCTCCGGCCCGGGCGGTTCGGGTTCCGGTTCGGGTTCCGGTTCCGCGCGGACCCACACCGTGAAGACGGCCATGGGCGACGTCGACGTCCCCGTGCACCCGAAGCGTGTCGTGGTCCTGGACACCGGTGAGCTGGACTCCGCGCTCACCCTCGGGGTGCGGCCGGTGGGCGCGACGCACTCGGCGTCGGAGGACGGCTTCCCGTCGTACCTGCCCGCGAGCGGGACGAAGGGCATCGAGGAGGTCGGCGAGATCGCCAACCCCGACCTGGAGACCGTCGCCTCGCTGAAGCCGGACCTGATCCTCACCAGCAAGGTCCGCGACGGCGACCGTTACGAGCAGCTGCGGGCGATCGCCCCGACCGTGATGACGGAGTCCACCGGTACGGCCTGGAAGGAGAACTTCCAGCTGCACGCGGAGGCGCTCGGCAAGCAGGCCGAGGCGAAGAAGGCCGTCGCCGCGTACGACGCCCATGTCGCGAAGGTGACCGAGGCGATCGGCGGCCCGAAGAAGGCCGCCGCCACCGAGGTGAACTTCGTCCGCTTCGTCGAGGGCGCCGACATCCGGATCTACGGCAAGCAGAACTACATCGGCTCGATCCTCGCCGACCTCGGGGTGGGCCGCCCCGCGATCACCGACAAGGCCAAGGACGGCTTCTCCTACGACGTGTCGCCCGAGAAGATCGACCTGGCGGACGCGGACGTCGTCTTCACGTCGACGTACGGCGACCCGGCGAAGGCGGGCACGGACAGGACGATCAACAGCGGGTTGTGGAAGAACCTGCGGGCCTCGAAGAACGGCAAGGTCTTCAAGGTCGACGACCGGCTGTGGATCGCCGGCATCGGCTACACGGCGGCCGACCGGATTCTCGACGAGTTCCAGGCGAAGATGACCGGCTGAGACCCCCGCCGCGGCTCGAGCCTGCGCCGCCCGTACCTACGGGCAGAAGCCGGCTGCTACCTGCTGCGGCCGGGACCACCGGTTGCGGCCGGAACTGCCGATTACGGCTGCAACCGGTGGTACGGCCGTAACCGGTGGTACGGCCGTAACTGCCGATTGTGGCCGGGACTGCCGGTTGTGGCCGGGGCCACTGGTGATGGCGGGGGCCCGGGTTACGACCGGAGCCACTGGTTATGGCGCGGGCCCGAGTTACGACCGGAGCCACCCGTTACGGCCGGGGCCTGAGCTGCAAGCGGGGCGGGCCGACCGTTACGGCCGAGCCGCCCGTCACGGCCGAGCCGCCCGCCCCGACCTCGGCCCGCGCTACGACCGGGGCCTCCGCGCGCGCCACACCAGGTAGAGCGCGGAGGCGACGGCCGCTCCCCGTACCGCCCAGGGCCAGGTCTCGTCGATCGCGGCGTTCAGCTGACCAGCGGCTACGGGCTCGCCCCAGCGGCCCTCGCTCCGGCCCCACAGCCAGAGCAGCGCGCCCGCCGCGACCGTGCCCGGCAGCCCCATCGCGGCCCACTTCGCCTCCGCGCGGGAGAGGGCGCGCGAGCTGTACGCGAGGAGCCAGCCGCCCGCCAGGGCCAGCCAGGAACCGGTCACGGCGCCCGCCGCCAGGAGCAGCGCCGCGAGCAGCAGCATCGGGTGGTTGAAGCCGCGACCGGGCGCCCGGTCCTCGCGCGGGGCACGGCGGACGAGCCGCGGGAGACGGCGACGCCGCTTCCCGGCGGGGGCTTCCTCCTCGGCCCCTTCCGTCTCCTCCGCTTCCTCCGTCCCGGCCGCCTCCTCCTCCGCGGCTTCCGCGCCGGGTTCGGCGGGCGGGAGGGGCCCGCGCAGCATGGCCGGGATCTCCACCCCGCCGGTGAACCCGGGTACGTCGACGCCCCGCCCGAACGGCGTCTGCTCGACGCGCCACCAGTCGGGCTCGCCCCGGGAGGGGCCCAGCTCGTCCGTACCGGCCCGGTGCGGTGGCAGGGGGCCCGGTTCCTCGGCGGGCTCCGGCGGTGCTCCGGTGTCCGCCGCCGGGCGGGGGGCCTCCTTGCGGAGCAGCCCGCGGCGCGGGCGTGGAACGGCTGGTTCCGGCTCCTGTTCCGGTGCCGGGGGCTGCGCCGGGACCCCCGCCGGGGCCTGCGCCACGCCGTCGCCCGAACCGGCTGCGGCGGCCACCAGTTCGTCCGGCGAACCGAGGCGTCCGATGATGCGGCGGACCGCCGCCGGGCTGTCCCCGGCCACCTTTCCGCGCTGCCGGTCGATCTCGCCCCTGAGCGTCGCCACCAGCCGCATCCGGTCCGCCGAGGCCAGCTGTTGCTGCTGCGCCAGGTCCCCGACCCGGCTCAGATAGTCGTAGACCAGCTGGTCGCTCTCGATCCCCACGTGATCGTCCCCTCCTACCGCCCTGCACCGACGGTAGCGCCCTCGGGCCTGTCCGGAGCGGCTACCGTGGGACGGATGGGGATGACCACACCACCGCGGACGCTCGCCGAAGCACTCCGTGCCCGGGACGACGCGTCGCTGGCGGCACTGCTGCGGGCCCGCCCCGACCTCCTGAGCCCGGTGCCCGGCGACATCACCCAGCTCGCGACCCGGGCCGGTACGCGCGCCTCCGTCGTCCGCGCGCTGGAACGGCTGGACCGGTTCGCCCTCCAGACCGCCGAGGCGCTCGCGGTGGCCGCCGAACCCGTCCCGTACGCGACCCTGCTCGCCCTGCTCACGGGCGACGAACCGGGCGGTGAACCGGGCGGCGCGGATGTCGGCGAGGCCGTCGCCGACGCGCTCCCCCGCGCCCTGGCCACCCTGCGCGAGCAGGCCCTGGTCTGGGGCGGGGACGACCGGATGCGGCTGGTCCGTACGGCCCGCGAGATCCTCGCCCCGTCCCCGCAGCACGCCTCCCCCACCGGTCTCGGGCCGACCGTCGCCGAGGCGACCTCCGGGATGTCCCCGGGCCGTCTCCAGGAGATCCTGACCGCCGCCGGGCTGCCCGCCACCCACGACCCGGTCTCCGCCGTGCACGCCCTGACCTCGCTCTTCACCGACCGGGCCCGAATGGGCGCGCTGCTGGACACCGCCCCCGCGGAGTCCCTGACCGTGCTGGACCGGCTGGTGTGGGGGCCGCCGTACGGGGAGGTCACCTCGAACCCCACCCCTCCCGTGACCTGGCTGCGCGACCGCGGGCTGCTGCTGCCGGTGTCGGCCCGCACGGTGGTGCTGCCCCGCGAGGCCGCCCTGCATCTGCGGGCCGGGCGCGCCCACCGCGTACCGGAGCCCGAGCCGCCCGTCGTGGCGGCCGTCACCCGCCGCGATCCACAGGCTGTGGACAGCGCCGCGGCCGCCCAGGCGTTCCTCGCGGTGAGCACCGTCGAGGAGCTGTTGAAGAACTGGGACGGCGGCGGGCCGCCGATACTGCGGGCCGGCGGGCTCAGCGTCCGCGAGCTGAAGCGGGCCGCCACCGCCCTGGAGGTCCCCGAGCAGGTCGCCGCGTTCTGGACCGAACTGGCCTACGCGGCCGGGCTGCTGGCCTCCGACGGCGAGGCCGACGAGCGGTACGCCCCGACCCCCGCGTACGACGACTGGGCCGCCCTTCCCACCCAGGAGCGCTGGGCGGCCCTGGTCACCGCCTGGCTGCCCGCCACCCGCGTCCCCGGACTGGTCGGCGGCCAGGACTCCAAGGGGCGCGCGATGGCCGCGCTGGGGTCCGGGCTCGACCGTTCCGCCGCCCCCGAGGTGCGCCGCCGGGTCCTCGCCCTCCTCGCCGGGCCGGAGCCCGGCACCGTCCCCGACCCGGAGGCCGTCCTCGCCCGGCTCCGCTGGGAACGCCCGCTGCGCGGCGCCGCGTCCGAGCACGGCACCGCCGGCACCGCCGACCTGCGGTCCCGGATCGCCCTGTGGACGCTCGACGAGTGCGAACTGCTCGGCGTCACCGGCCGGGGCGCGCTCGCCACCCACACCCGCGCCCTGCTGGACGGCGGGCCCGACGAGGCGGCCGCGCTGCTCGCCCCGCTCCTCCCCGAGCCGCTGGACCACGTACTGCTCCAGGCCGACCTGACGGCCGTCGCCCCCGGCCCCCTGGAACGCCCGCTGGCGGAGGCGCTCTCCGTCCTCGCCGACATCGAGTCGAAGGGCGGCGCGACGGTCTACCGCTTCACCCCGGGCTCGGTGCGCCGCGCCCTGGACGCCGGGCAGTCCGCGGCCGACCTGCACGCCTTCCTCGCCGCCCACAGCCGTACGCCCGTGCCGCAGCCGCTCAGCTATCTCGTCGACGACATCGCACGCCGCCACGGCCACCTGCGGATCGGCGCCGCCTCCTCGTACGTGCGGTGCGACGACGAGGCCGTACTGAACGAGATCCTCGCCGACAAGCGCTCCGCCACGCTGCGCCTGCGCCGCCTCGCCCCGACGGTCCTGGCCGCGCAGGCCGACCCGGCCTCGCTGCTCGAAGGGCTGCGCGAGATGGGCTACGCCCCGGCCGCGGAGTCCGCCGACGGCGACGTCCTGATCACCCGGGCGGGCAGCCGCCGCACCCCGCCGCGCACGGCACCGGCCCCGGTGCCCGAGGGCCCGCCCGTACCGGACCCCACCCTGCTCGACGCGGCGGTCCGGGCGATCCGCGCCGGGGACACGGCCGCCACGGTGGCCCGCAAGGAGACCCCGGAGTCCCCCGCCGGCACGCCCGGCGCCCTGCCCCGCACCGGCTCCGCCGAGACCCTCGCCACCGTCCAGGCCGCCGTGCTGACCGGCTCGGCGCTCTGGATCGGCTACGTGAACGCGGACGGCGCCGCCAGCCAGCGGGTCATCGCCCCGGTCCGTGTCGAGGGCGGCTTCGTCACCGCGTACGACCACACCGCCGACGAGGTCCGCACCTACCCCCTCCACCGCATCACCGGCGTCGCCGAACTCGCGGACGACGCGACGGCGTGACCACGTCGCACGGCCCCGTCCGCCGGGGCTCCCCGGGAAGCCCGGCCCCGTCGACCGGGCCCGGATTCCCGGCACCCCCGCGACCGGTCCCAGGCAGGGCATCGAACCGGGCGGCGGGCCCGTTTCCGCTCCGATGCGGCACACTGGACGTTTGGCCTCATCCTTGGCCGCACCCCGTAGAAAGGGCCGCCGCGCGTGACCGGACCTCTCATCGTCCAGAGCGACAAGACGCTGCTCCTCGAAGTCGACCACGACCAGGCCGACGCCTGCCGCCGGGCCATCGCGCCGTTCGCCGAGCTGGAGCGGGCACCGGAGCACATCCACACCTACCGGCTGACCCCGCTCGGACTGTGGAACGCCCGGGCCGCCGGGCACGACGCCGAGCAGGTCGTCGACGCCCTCGTGCAGTACTCGCGCTACCCGGTGCCGCACGCGCTGCTCGTCGACATCGCCGAGACGATGGCCAGGTACGGCCGCCTCACGCTTTCCAAGCACCCGGTGCACGGGCTGGTGCTGACCTCGACCGACCGGCCGGTGCTGGAGGAGGTGCTGCGCTCGAAGAAGGTGCAGCCGCTGGTCGGGGCGCGGATCGACCCGGACACCGTGGCGGTGCACCCCTCCGAGCGCGGGCAGATCAAGCAGACGCTGCTGAAGCTGGGCTGGCCCGCCGAGGACCTCGCGGGTTACGTCGACGGCGAGGCGCACCCGATCGAGCTGGCCGAGGACGGCTGGTCGCTGCGGCCGTACCAGCAGCAGGCCGTCGAGGGCTTCTGGCACGGCGGCTCGGGTGTCGTCGTACTGCCCTGCGGTGCGGGAAAGACGCTGGTCGGGGCGGGCGCGATGGCTCAGGCCAAGGCGACCACGCTGATCCTGGTGACGAACACGGTCTCGGCCCGGCAGTGGAAGCACGAGCTGGTGAAGCGGACCTCGCTGACCGAGGACGAGATCGGCGAGTACAGCGGGACCCGCAAGGAGATCCGGCCGGTCACGATCGCCACGTACCAGGTGCTGACCACCCGCCGGAAGGGCATCTACCCGCACCTGGAGCTGTTCGACTCCCGGGACTGGGGGCTGGTGATCTACGACGAGGTGCATCTGCTGCCCGCGCCGGTCTTCAAGTTCACCGCCGATCTCCAGGCGCGGCGGCGGCTCGGTCTCACCGCGACGCTGGTGCGCGAGGACGGCCGCGAGTCGGACGTGTTCTCGCTGATCGGGCCGAAGCGGTTCGACGCCCCCTGGAAGGAGATCGAGGCGCAGGGCTACATCGCGCCCGCCGACTGCGTCGAGGTGCGGGTCAACCTGACGGACTCCGAGCGGCTCGCGTACGCGACCGCCGAGGCCGAGGAGAAGTACCGGTTCTGTGCGACGACGGCGACGAAGCGGAAGGTGACGGAGGCGCTGGTACGGCGGCACCGCGGCGAGCAGACCCTGGTCATCGGGCAGTACATCGACCAGCTGGACGAGCTGGGTGAACATCTGGACGCTCCGGTGATCAAGGGCGAGACGAGCAACGCGCAGCGCGAGAAGCTCTTCGACGCGTTCCGGTCGGGCGAGATCAGCGTGCTGGTGGTCTCGAAGGTCGCGAACTTCTCCATCGACCTGCCGGAGGCGACCGTCGCCATCCAGGTCTCGGGAACGTTCGGCTCCCGCCAGGAGGAGGCGCAGCGGCTGGGCCGGGTGCTGCGGCCGAAGGCGGACGGGCACGAGGCGCGGTTCTACTCGGTGGTCGCGCGCGACACGATCGACCAGGACTTCGCGGCGCACCGCCAGCGCTTCCTGGCCGAGCAGGGGTACGCGTACCGGATCGTCGACGCCGACGAGCTGCTGGCGGACAGCTGAGGCGGCGCCCTCAGCGGGCGTGATGGTGGTGGGCGCCGGTTCTCACGTCGCGGTTGCGGGGGCCGGTCTCCTCGGCGTACTCGCCGAGCACGGCCACGTCGAAGGCGGCGCGGACGAAGACCTTGACGGCGCGTACCGCATCGCCGAGGCGGTGGGTACGGAGGTGGCCGGTGGCCGCCGTCGCGCCGTGCGCGGGGCCGGTCCTGCGGGGGTTCAGGGTCAGGGTGCTCATGTGTTCCATGGTGCTGCGCCCGGCCCGGAACGGGTATCGGTCCGGGGGTGGAATCCGGGTGGACCCCGGGCGGACCCCGCGTCGCCCCAGGGGTGTACGCGCCTCCACCCGGTCCCCTACGGGGTGGAGGCGCGTACGGCGTACGGCCCCGTCGTGTTCTTCGTGGTCCCGCGAGAGGCGCCGGTCCCAGGGCCCGGGGACCGGGGCTGTGCGCCGCCGGTCGGGAACGTGCCGGGCCCGTGCGGTCAGCGCAGCCCGAAGCGTCCGGCCCAGGCGGCCACGTCGGCGGTCGTCGTGTTGCCGCCGCAGACCACCAGGCCGATCCCGGCCCCCTCACCGACGCGCTCCAGTACCCGGCGTGCCGCGGGCAGCAGGCACCCGGCGGCGGGCTCGGCCCAGACCTTGGCGTGGTCGGCCAGATCGAGGGTGCCCTGGACGGCCTCCGCGTCGGTCACCGTGAGCACGTCCGTGACCAGCGCCGAGACGTGCTCGTAGGTGAGCTGGGAGGCGCTGGGGGCGCTCAGTGTCGAGACGATCGAGGACAGTTCGACCGGCACCGGCCCGCCGGAGGCCAGGGCCTGCGACATCGCTTGCGCGCCCTCGGTCTCCACGCCCCAGATCCGTACCCCCGGGCGGCGCGCGTGCAGCGCGGCGGCGACCCCGGAGATCAGTCCCCCGCCGCCGATACTGACGAGTACGTCGGTGAGTTCCCCGGCGTCCTCCGCGAGTTCCAGGCCGACCGTGCCCTGGGCCGCGATGACGACGGGATCGTCGAAGGGGTGGACCGGGGAGAGTCCCTTGGCCCGGAAATCGTCCACGAGGGCGAACGCCTCGTCCATGGTGTCGGCGAGGACGACGCACGCTCCGGCGGCCTCCGCGACGGCCACGGCCCGGCCCGGGGCGGACCGCGGCATGACGACGGTCGCCTCGATGCCCAGCGCGCCGGCCATGACCGCGGTCGCGATGCCGTGGTTACCGCCGCTGACCGCCACGACACCGGCGGCGCGTTCGGCCTCACCGAGCGCGAGCAGCTTCGCCGTCGCGCCACGCGCCTTGAACGAGCCGGTGCGCTGCAGGAGTTCCAGCTTCGCGGTGACCGGCGCGCCCAGGAACGCGGAGAGCCCGGGGCTCGGCACGGTCGGGGTCCGTACGACGTGTCCGGTGATCCGCTCGGCGGCGGCTTCCACGTCCGCGACAGTAACCAGCACATTCGCCTCCGTCACACGATCCGAGCCGCGGTGACCGGGGACCCCGTCGTCCGCGGCGCGGAAGCCGCGGCCACGCGGCACCGAATCCCGCGCGCGGTGGGATCGACCGGGCGGCAGTTCGATCACCCTACGCCGCCGCGAATCCCGCCGGCCCCGTCCGCGGCTTCCTGTCCTGCGGTCGCGGCCGCGATGGGAGGGGGTACGGGTCGGTGTGATCGGGGATCGGCGCTTCGCGCCCGGCGGGAACAGCCGTCCGGTGGGAACAGCCATGGGGTGGGAACAGCCATCCGGTGGGAACAGCCATGGGGAGAGCGCCACCCGTAATGCGTTGGCCCCAACCGGGCCCGGTGGATACAATCGCCGGTCTGCCCGCCTCCCGCACCGTGGTACCGGCGGCCCCGAGGGGTCCGTTCCGGCAGCCGGGGGAGCGCCGCCGACCGGACGGAAACCGGTCGACACCCCGACGCGCACCCGTTGCGCGTACCCGTGATCGATCCCGCAGCGGACCGCATCGCCCCCGAAGGGCGCGGAGCGGTCCGCCGTCCTGCGTTGAAAAGCCGGAGGCAACACCGTGCCCGCGCACGAACTCGAGAACGACAGCACCACCACCACCGATCCGCTGGCCCGCGAACGCGCCCACCTCACCGCGTCCCGTGCCGCGCTGCGGGCCATGCGCGAGGACGCCCAGGCCCTGGACATCCGCGACGTGACCGCGAACTGGGTCAACGCGGCCGTCCTCCAGGCCCAGATCGACGAGCGGATCAAGTCGCTCGCCGACCTCGCCCACACCCCGCTCTTCTTCGGGCGGCTGGACTACCTGCACCGGGTCGGCGCCGAGCAGGCGGAAGGGGCGGAGGGGGAGCAGTTCTACATCGGCCGCCGCCATGTGCACGACGCGGGCGGCGACCCGATGGTCATCGACTGGCGCGCCCCCGTCTCGCAGCCCTTCTACCGGGCGTCCCGCAAGGACCCGCAGGACGTCGGGCAGCGCCGCCGCTTCGGCTACACCGGCGGCGAGCTGACGGCGTACGAGGACGAGCACCTGACCGACCCGGCGGAGGCCGAGCAGACCAGCAGGCTGCTCCAGGCGGAGATCGAGCGCCCGCGCGTCGGCCCGATGCGGGACATCGTCGCGACGATCCAGCCCGAGCAGGACGAGATCGTCCGCAGCGGGCTCGGCGGGACGGTGTGCGTGCAGGGTGGTCCGGGCACCGGGAAGACGGCCGTGGGCCTGCACCGGGTGGCGTACCTGCTGTACGCGCACCGGGAGCGGCTCGCCCGGACCGGGACGCTGGTGATCGGGCCGAACCGGTCGTTCCTCCAGTACATCGAGCAGGTGCTGCCGGCCCTCGGCGAGCTGGCGGTGGAGCAGTCGACGGTGGACGACCTGGTGGCGCCCGCCGGTATCGAGGTGCGCGGTACGGACACGGCCGGGGCGGCCGTCGTCAAGGGTGACGCCCGGATGGCCCAGGTGCTGCGGCGGGCGATCCGTTCGCACGTGACGCCGCCCGAGGAACCGGTCGTGGTGGTGCGCGGCTCGCGGCGCTGGCGGGTGCCCGCGTACGAGATCGCCGGGATGGTCGAGGAGCTGCTGGCCCGGGACATGCGGTACGGGGCGGCCCACGAGGCGCTGCCGCAGCGCATCGCGCACGCCGTGCTGGTCCGGATGGAGGAGGCGGGCGAGGCCCCGGACGACCGGGTGCAGAACGCGGTGGCCCGCAATCCCGCGGTGAAGGCGGCGGTGAAGGCGATCTGGCCCGCCGTGGACCCGGCGAAGCTGGTGCTGCGGCTGCTGTCGGACGCGGAGTTCCTGGCCGCCCACGCGGAGGGGCTGCTCGACGCGGACGAGCAGAAGGCGGTGCTGTGGGTGAAGCCCGCGCGGAGCGTGAAGTCGGCGAAGTGGTCGGCGGCGGACGCGGTGCTGATCGACGAGGCGAACGACCTGGTGGCGCGGACGCATTCGCTGGGCCATGTGGTGCTCGACGAGGCGCAGGACCTGTCCCCGATGCAGTACCGGGCGGTGGGCCGCCGCTGCACGACCGGTTCGGCGACGGTGCTGGGCGATCTGGCGCAGGGCACGACACCGTGGTCGACGGCGAGCTGGGCGCAGGCGCTGCACCACCTGGGGAAGCCGGACGCGGTGGTGGAGGAGCTGACGGCGGGCTTCCGTGTGCCGCGCGAGGTGATCGCGTACGCCTCCCGGCTGCTGCCGGTGATCTCGCCGGGGCTGGCGGCGGTGGAGTCGGTGCGTGAGTCGCCGGGTTCGCTGGAGGTGCGGGCGGTGGACGGTGCGGAGGCACTGGACGCGGCGGTGGTCGCGGCGTGCGAGGAGTCGCTGGCCCAGGAGGGGTCGATCGGCCTGATCGCGGCGGACGCCCGGATTCCGGCGCTGGCGCGGGCGTTGGAGGCGGCGGGGCACGCGTACCTCTCGCCGGGTGAGGAGACGACCGCCGCGTCCCGGCTGACGCTGGTGCCCGCGTCGCTGGCGAAGGGCCTGGAGTACGACTACGTGGTGCTGGACGAGCCGGCCGCGGTGGTCGACGGCGAGGCGGACACCCGGACGGGGCTGCGCCGGCTGTACGTCGCGCTGACGCGTGCGGTGTCCGGGCTGACGGTGGTGCACGCGGCGGAGCTGCCGGAGGAGCTGGCGGTGCCCGTGGCCGCGTGAGCGCGGGCGGGGAGGCCCGGGCCTCCCCGCCCCCGTACGCGCCTCCCGGACGCGGCTCCGATACACGCCTCCCGGACGCGGCTCCGTTACGCGCCTCCCGTACGCGGCTCCGTTACACGCCTCCCGTACGCGGCTCCGTTACACGCCTCCCGTACGCGGCTCCGTTACGCGCCCCCGTACGCGGCTCCGTTACGCGCCCCCGTACGCGGCTCCGTTACGCGTCGAGCACCGTGCGCCACTCGCGTACCGCCGCCGCGTCCACCGGGCCCGACCAGCCGTGCGGGCGGGCGGCGCCGCCGATGTGCACGGCGTCGATCCCGGCGGCCAGCAGCTCGGGCAGGTGCTCCAGACGCAGGCCGCCGCCCACCAGGATCCGCGCCTCGTAACCGGGCTCGCCCTTGCGGGCGGCCTCGGCCAGCAGGGTCGGGATGCCCTCGTCGACGCCCTTCGCCGAGCCCGCGGTGAGGTAGGTGTCCAGGCCGGGCATGTCCGCCAGCCGCTTGCGCAGCGCGTCCCGGTCAGTGGCCCGGTCGATCGCGCGGTGGAAGGTCCAGGGGGCGCCGTCCAGCTCCGCGATGAGCCGCTCGACGGCTACCAGGTCCGGCCGCCCCTGGTCGTCGAGGAAGCCGAAGACGAATTCCTCGGCGCCCGCCGCACGCAGCTCGTGGGCCTTGGCCACCAGCACCTCGATGTCCCCGGCCGCGAAGCCGTCCGCCGCCCTGAGCATCACCCGCAGCGGGATGTCCACCGCTGCCCGGATCTCCGCGAAGGTCGCACAGGACGGGGTCAGGCCGTCCGCCGCCATGTCGGTGACCAGCTCAAGCCGGTCCGCACCACCCGCCTGGGCCGCGACCGCGTCCTCCGCGTCGAGAGCGATCACCTCCAGGACTGCACGGTTGCTCATGGAATCCCAATCATCCGGAGACAGCAATAGGTCTAGTCCAATGACCACCCTACGGGTCAGTACACCGAGGGCGCAGCCTCAATGCCAGCCGAAGATACGCGAGGCCGGCCGCATGCCCGGTGACCGAACGCACACGTTCCGGACTCGCGCGCCGCACCGCCCTTGCGTTTCATAGGGGAGGGGGGTATACATGAGTCAGCAATGCATACCCCCCAGGGGTATCAACGTCACGGTCAGGGAGGACAACGTGTCCGCGCACATCGCCACACCAGGCACCGACACCGGCACCGCCGCAGAGGTCGAGCTCGCGATCGGCGGCATGACCTGCGCCTCCTGCGCGGCCCGTATCGAGAAGAAGCTCAACCGGATGGACGGCGTCACCGCCACCGTCAACTACGCCACCGAGAAGGCCAAGGTCAGCTACCGGGGCGAGGACGTCTCCGTACAGGACCTGATCGCCACCGTCGAGAAGACCGGCTACACCGCGCAGGAGCCCGCTCCCCCGGCCGCCACCGCCTCGGCGGACACGCCCGAGGGCGGCGCCGAGGGGGCCGACGAGCTGCGGCCGCTGCGTCAGCGGCTGCTGACCGCCGTCGCGCTCGCGGTGCCGGTGATCGCGATGTCGATGATCCCGGCGCTCCAGTTCGACTACTGGCAGTGGCTCTCCCTGACGCTGACCGCCCCGGTCGTCACGTACGCCGCCTGGCCGTTCCACAAGGCCGCGTTCACCAACGCCCGGCACGGCGCGGCCACGATGGACACGCTGATCTCGGTCGGTACGTCGGCCGCGTTCCTGTGGTCGCTGTGGGCGCTGTTCTTCGGCACGGCGGGCATGGTCGGCATGACGCACCCGTTCGAGCTGACCATCGGCCGGACCGACGGCTCCGGGAACATCTACCTGGAGGCCGCCGCCGGAGTCACCGCGTTCATCCTGGCCGGACGCTACTTCGAGGCCCGCTCCAAGCGGAAGGCGGGCGCGGCGCTCAAGGCACTGCTGGAACTCGGCGCCAAGGAGGTCACCGTGATCCGCGGCGGCCGCGAGGTGACCGTGCCGACGGCCGATCTCCAGGTCGGTGACCGCTTCCTGGTCCGCCCCGGCGAGAAGATCGCCACGGACGGCACCGTCGTCGAGGGCGCCTCGGCCGTGGACGCCTCGATGCTGACCGGCGAGTCCGTGCCCGTGGAGGTCGGCGTCGGCGACTCGGTCACCGGGGCCACCCTCAACGCGGGCGGCCGGCTCGTCGTCGAGGCCACCCGGGTCGGCGCCGACACCCAGCTCGCCCGGATGGCGAAGCTCGTCGAGGACGCCCAGAACGGCAAGGCGGCGGCCCAGCGCCTCGCCGACCGGATCTCCGCCGTCTTCGTCCCCGTGGTCATCGCCCTGGCGCTCGGCACGCTCGGCTTCTGGCTGGGCAACGGCGCGGGCCTGACGGCCGCGTTCACGGCCGCCGTGGCCGTACTGATCATCGCCTGCCCCTGCGCCCTGGGCCTCGCCACCCCGACCGCCCTCATGGTCGGCACCGGACGCGGCGCCCAGCTCGGCATCCTCATCAAGGGACCCGAGGTCCTGGAAACCACCCGCCGCGTCGACACCATCGTCCTCGACAAGACCGGCACCGTCACCACCGGCCGCATGACCCTCCTCGACGTCCACACCACCGACACCACCACCGAGAACGAAGTACTCCGCCTCACCGGAGCCCTCGAACACTCCTCCGAACACCCCATCGCCCAGGCCGTCGCCACCGGCGCCACCGACCGCACCAAGTCCACCCTCCCCACCCCCGAGGACTTCGCCAACATCCCCGGACTCGGCGTCCAGGGCATCGTCGAGGGCCACGCCGTCCTGGTCGGCCGGGAGCAGCTGCTGGCCGAGTGGGAGATCCACCTGCCGGTGGAGCTGGCCCGGCTCAAGGCCGCGGCCGAGGCCGCGGGCCGGACGGCCATCGCGGTCGCCTGGGACGGCGAGGCACGGGCGGTGCTCGAGGTCGCCGACGCGGTGAAGGACACCAGCGCCGAGGCCATCAAGCGGCTGCGGGCCCTGGGGCTCACCCCGATCCTGCTGACCGGCGACAACCGGGCGGTGGCCGAGTCGGTCGCGGCCGAGGTCGGGATCGACACGGTGTACGCGGAGGTCATGCCCGAGGACAAGGTCGACGTCGTCAGGAAGCTCCAGGCGGAGGGCCGTTCGGTCGCCATGGTCGGGGACGGGGTCAACGACGCCGCCGCCCTCGCCCAGGCCGACCTGGGCCTCGCGATGGGGACCGGCACGGACGCCGCGATCGAGGCGGGGGACCTGACGCTGGTCCGCGGCGACCTGCGGTCCGCGGCGGACGCCATCCGGCTGTCGCGCAAGACCCTCGGCACGATCCGCACCAACCTGTTCTGGGCCTTCGCCTACAACGTCGCCGCGCTGCCGCTCGCGGCGGCCGGGCTGCTCAACCCGATGATCGCGGGAGCCGCGATGGCGTTCTCCTCGGTCTTCGTGGTCGGAAACTCGCTGCGACTGCGGGGCTTCAAGGCCGCTTCGTAGCCGCTGCCGCCGCTCCGTGACGCGGCCTGCCGGGAGTCCAACAGGGC
>NZ_JBHJQP010000131.1:0-23014 GCF_042262625.1 Streptomyces sp. NPDC056347
GCACCGGCCCCCGGGGCACGAACTCCGGGGGCCGGTGCCGTGCGGGGAACGGCCGAAGGAGTCGTCGGCCGGAGAACTGACCGGCTCTCTGATCGCGCCACCCGCCACGCCGTTGGTCACGCGGGCCGCGAGGCCGCGGGGAGCACCGGGCCGGGGCGGGGGAGTCGGAAGACGAGGACGACCGGGGCCGCCACCCCCCACAGGAGAGGCCCCGGTCGTCTTCCCCGGGGCCGTAGGACGACCCCGTACTCCCTTCAGCGCCGTCGTCGCGATTTCTGTCACACCACGGCCGGGGCGGCGGAATGTCGCGGGTTGTGCAAGACGTGGACGCGGGCCCCGCCGAGGACGTAGCGTGCTGAGTCGCGCAGCGTGGCGCGGCAGTGATGACCAGCTGCGATTCAGGACAGCAGGGCAGGGTTGAGGGAGTGCTGGGGGACGACGCGGAGCTCACTGCCGCGGTGCTCGCGGCGCAGGACGGGGACGAGGACGCCTTCCGTACTGTGTACCGCGCTGTGCAGCCGCGACTGCTGGGCTACATAAGGACACTCGTGGGGGAGCCGGACGCCGAGGACGTGGCGTCCGAGTCGTGGCTGCAGATAGCCCGGGACCTCGACCGGTTCAGCGGCGACGCCGACCGCTTCCGCGGCTGGGCGGCCCGGATCGCCCGCAACCGCGCGCTGGACCACATCCGGATGCGTGGCAGGCGCCCCGCGGTCGGCGGCGACGAATCGGAGCTGTCCGAGCGGCCCGCCGAGTCCGACACCGCGGGCGAGGCGATGGAGGCGCTGGCCACCGGCCGCACCATGTCGCTCATCGCCCAGCTGCCCCAGGACCAGGCCGAGGCCGTGGTGCTCCGCGTGGTGGTCGGCCTGGACGCGAAGAGCGCCGCGCAGACGCTGGGCAAGCGCCCCGGCGCGGTACGCACCGCGGCGCACCGGGGACTGAAGCGGCTCGCCGAGCTGCTGCGCACGGACAGCGGTTCCAGCGGCGAGGAGGGCGCCCCCGGCGACGGCGCCGGGGGCGGTACGGGCGCCCGTCACCCGCACCCCCACGTACACCCGCACCCCGGCCAGGTGGCCCGGACCGCGGAACTCGACGGGATGCCCGCCCAGCGTCCCGTCCGCAACGGTCTGGCGGCGCCGGCGGGTGTGACGCATTCGCGTCCATGGACGCAGAAGGACATGTGATGGCCGACGAGCGGTACGAATGGCTTGACAAGGACGCCGCGGAGCGACTGCTCCGGGGCGAGCCGGTCGATCCCGTCGACGGTCCGTCGGGCACGGACGCCGGGAGACTCGCGGCCGCACTGGAGGCCGCCGCCCGTGCCGCCCGCCCCGCCACCACCGAACTGCCCGGTGAGGCCGCGGCGCTGGCCGCCTTCCGCGAGACGCCCCGTGCCGCGCGGGCGCGCGGTGCCGCCGGCCGGGCGGACGGTCCGGCCGCCCGTGCCGAGGTACTCGCTCCGGTGCACCTCGGGCGCGGTCCGGGCGCCGGTGCGGGACGGGGGCGCCGCACCCGCTGGAGCCGGCCGGTCCGCTTCGGTCTCGTCGCCTCGTTCGCGGGGTGCGCGCTCGGCGGGGTGGCCGTGGCGGCGGGGACCGGGATCCTTCCGGTCCCGTTCGGCGGCGGGGCGCAGCCCGCCAGTTCCGTATCGGCCGCGGCCTCGCCGAAGGAGCTCGGTTCGAGCCCCTCCGACGGGCGGACCGTACCGCCGCCCGCCTCCCCGGGCACCGGGGCCACCACGTCACCCGCGACCCCCTCCGCCCCGGCCGACGGCCAGAAGTCCGGCGGACCGCGCCGGACGAAGGACCCGGACGGCGGCGGGGGCGGCGGCACGGCGAGCGGCGGCGGGAACGGCCGCAGGCCCGGCGCCCCGACCGGCTCCGTCGACGGCCGTCACGGCGGCGGCTCCGGCTCCGGCGCCGGCTGGTACGCCAAGGCCGTCCAGGCCTGCCGCGACTACCGCGACGGCAGTCTCAACGAGCAGCGCAGGCGCAAGCTCGAAGAGCTGGCGAAGGGGGCCGCCAACCTGGACCGGTTCTGCGACCACGTCCTGGAGGAGTCCGGGAACGGGCAGAACGGGAACGGCCAGGGCGGCAGCGGCGGCGGCAGCGACAACAACCAGGGCAGCGACCGCGGCACCGGTGACGACCACGACGAGGACGAGAACGAGGGCCGCGGCAACGGCAACGGCAGCGGAATCGGCTACACGGCGACGCCCTCCCCGGCCGGGAACCCCGGCGGTGAGGAGCCGCCCGGCGCCCCGGCCGCCCCGTCCGTCCGGGGGGTGTGACACTTTTCGGCCTCCTGGCGCTGAACAGAATGCCGACTGGTCATCGGCAGCGCAGCGAGCCGGGGTTCCCCCCGTACCTACGGCTCAGCGCACCCGGCGCGGGCGGGACATGTTCCCCCTGTCCCGTCCGCGCCACTTCTCCGCCCCGGGGACGCCCCCGGCGGTCAGCCGTAGACCACCACCTTGTCCCCGTCACGCACCTGGTCGAAGAGCGCGGCGATCTTGGCCTTGTCCCGGACGTTGACGCAGCCGTGCGAGGCACCGTCGTAGCCGCGGGCCGCGAAGTCCGCCGAGTAGTGCACCGCCTGGCCGCCGCTGAAGAACATCGCGTACGGCATGGGCGTGTGGTAGATCGTCGACACGTGGTCGCGGGACTTCCAGTACACGGAGAAGGTGCCCTCGCGGGTCGGTGTGTACTGGGAGCCGAAGCGGACGTCCATCGACGACACGACGCGGCCGTCGATCATCCAGGACAGCGTCCGGCTGTTCTTGCTGATGCACAGGACCCGGCCGGTCAGGCAGCGCTTGTCCGGTTTGGCGGCCGGGCGGGTGGTCGGCGGGTCCAGTTCACCGGCGGTCGGCTCGCGGGTCATGCCGAGCAGTTTCCGCCAGGTGAGGGTGTCGGTGCGGCCGGTACGGACGAGACCCCGCTTGCTCTGGAAGGAACTGACCGAGGCGGCCGTGACGGAGCCGTAGTAGCCGGTGGGGCTGCGGTCGAAGTGGCCGATCTGCCGCAGCCGGGCCTGGAGTTCCCGCACCTGCCGGCCCTGGGAGCCGTTCGCCATCAGCGTCTCGCCCTGCGGGTCGGGCGTGGGGGAGGGCGGCGCGGTGGTCCCGGGGGAGCCGGAGGGGTCCGGGAGGTCCGGGGACGACGTGACCGGTGCCGGTGCCGGTGTGTCGGCGGGCTTGGCGTCCTCCGTGGCGGTGTCGGCGGGCTGCGACGGGGCCGGTGGCGCGGACGCGGCCGAGTGCGTCTGCCCGGCGGCCTGGGCCGTGCAGCCCGCCGTGGCCGCGGCGACGGTGAGGGCGGCGAGGACCGCGAGCGCCCCCGTGCGGCCCCGCCCGCCGGGACCCGCCGGTCCTGTGTGTGCCGCTGTGCTGTCAGTGGTGCCGGTGGTGCGGTCCCTCATCTCTCTGCCCCCTGCGTCCGGTGTGTGTCCGGTGTCCCTGGACCGATTCCCGCCCTGCCGGGTCGCCAAAGCCCGCGCATGATGGGAGGGCGGCGAACCAGCTTCAGCGGGAGGTACGGCGGATGACGCGTGAGACGGAGTCGGGACTGCCCATCGAGCCGGTCTACGGACCGGACGCGCTCGACGGCTGGGACCCCGGCGAGAAGCTGGGCGAACCCGGCGCCTACCCCTTCGCACGCGGCGTCTACCCCACGATGTATACCGGCCGCCCGTGGACGATGCGGCAGTACGCGGGTTTCGGTACGGCCACGGAATCCAACGCCCGCTACCGGCAGCTGATCGCCGACGGCACCACCGGCCTCTCCGTCGCCTTCGACCTGCCCACCCAGATGGGCCACGACTCCGACGCGCCGATCGCGTCCGGCGAGGTCGGCAAGGTCGGGGTGGCGATCGACTCGGTCGACGACATGCGGGTCCTGTTCGACTCCATCCCGCTGGACCGGGTCTCCACCTCGATGACGATCAACGCCCCGGCCGCACTCCTGCTGCTCCTCTACCAACTGGTCGCCGAGGAACAGGGCGTACCGGCCGAGAAACTCACCGGCACCGTCCAGAACGACGTGCTCAAGGAGTACATCGCGCGCGGCACGTACATCTTCCCGCCGGCGCCCTCGCTGCGGCTGGTCGCCGACACCTTCCAGTACTGCCGCACCGAGATCCCGAGGTGGAACACCATCTCGATCTCCGGCTACCACATGGCCGAGGCCGGGGCCACACCCGTGCAGGAGATCGCGTTCACCCTGGCCGACGGCATCGCCTACGTACGCACCGCCGTCGCGGCGGGGATGGACGTCGACGACTTCGCGCCCCGGCTCTCCTTCTTCTTCGTCGCCCGTACGACGCTCCTGGAGGAGGTCGCCAAGTTCCGCGCCGCCCGCCGGATCTGGGCCCGGGTGATGAAGGAGGAGTTCGGCGCGAAGAACCCCAAGTCGCTGATGCTGCGCTTCCACACCCAGACCGCGGGCGTCCAGCTCACCGCCCAGCAGCCCGAGGTCAATCTGGTGCGGGTCGCCGTGCAGGGGCTGGCCGCGGTCCTCGGCGGCACCCAGTCGCTGCACACCAACGCCTTCGACGAGGCGATCGCCCTGCCCACCGACAAGTCCGCCCGGCTCGCCCTGCGCACCCAGCAGGTCCTGGCGTACGAGACGGACGTCACCGCCACCGTCGACCCGTTCGCCGGTTCGTACGCCGTGGAGCGGATGACCGACGAGGTCGAGGCCGCCGCCGTCGAGCTGATGGACCGCGTCGAGGCCATTGGCGGCGCGGTCCGCGCGATCGAGCAGGGCTTCCAGAAGG
The DNA here is from genome assembly GCF_042262625.1 of Streptomyces sp. NPDC056347. Classification (NCBI taxonomy): domain Bacteria; kingdom Bacillati; phylum Actinomycetota; class Actinomycetes; order Kitasatosporales; family Streptomycetaceae; genus Streptomyces; species Streptomyces sp. NPDC056347. The sequence continues at coordinate 4,780 of NZ_JBHJQP010000131.1, forward strand.
GCGAGATCGAGCGCTCCGCGTACCGCGTGGCCCTGGAGACCGACAGCGCCGAACGCGTCGTGGTCGGCGTCAACCGCTTCCGGCTCGACACGGAGGAGCCGTACGAACCGCTCCGCGTCGACCCCGCGATCGAGGCCCTCCAGGCGGCCCGCCTCGCCGCCCTGCGCGCCGAACGCGACCAGGACGCGGTGGACGACGCCCTGTCCCGGCTGCGCACGGCCGCCGCGGGCACCGACAACGTCCTCTACCCGATGAAGGACGCCCTCAAGGCCCGGGCGACGGTCGGCGAGGTCTGCGACGCGCTGCGCGAGGTGTGGGGGCGGTACGTCCCCCCGGACGCCTTCTGAGCCGGGAGCCGGACCCCCGGGACACGAGGGCGAACGGGCGTGCGACACTCCGTCCCATGCTGGGTGTCACCGACCTTCCGACCTACCTCGCCGGGCTGGCGCTGATCGTGCTGCTGCCGGGGCCGAACTCGCTGTACGTGCTGTCCGTCGCCGCCCGGCGCGGGGTACGCACCGGGTACGCGGCGGCGGCCGGGGTGTGGACCGGCGACACCGTGCTGATGACGCTGTCCGCGCTCGGCGCCTCCTCGCTGCTGCGGACGACACCGGTGCTCTTCGCCGTCGTCAAGTACGCCGGCGCGGGCTACCTCACCTGGATGGCCGTCGGCATGCTGCGTACCGCGCTGGCCATGTGGCGCGAGCGGCACCTGCGGATGGCCGAACTGACCGGACAGGACGCCGGGGACACGGTCACGGCGACGATGGAACGCCCCTACCGGCGGGCCCTGGTGGTCAGCCTCGTCAACCCGAAGGCGATCCTCTTCCTCATCTCCTTCTTCGTGCAGTTCGTCGACCCGTCCTACGCCTACCCGGCGCTCTCCTTCCTGGTGCTGGGCACCCTGCTCCAGTTCGCCAGCTTCCTCTACCTCTCCGTGCTGATCTTCGGCGGCACCCGGCTCGCCGCCGCCTTCCGCCGCCGCAAGAGGCTGTCGGCCGGGGCGACCTCGGCGGCCGGGCTGCTGTTCCTCGGGTTCGCGGCGAAGCTCTCGCTCAGCAGCGTCTGACGGCTCTCCGTCCGCGCCGAACGACCCCCGACCTGCGGGGTCGGTGCGCCGTTTCCCGTTCGGACAAGGCGAGTTCACCCGGCGGCCGTTCAGCTTTCCTAGCGTGGCCCGGAACCGATCCGGCGCGTCGCGCATCCGCCCCGCCCCGGGGCCGGGTGTGCCCCTGGCGCGCCCCGGTGACCGTACGCCCGGACCCGCCCCCCTCCCCCCACGGGCACCAGACGCTTGGAGCGCCATGAGAGAAGCCCGCACCCGCCCGCCGCGGCAGCGCGACGCGGCCGACGCGGAGAGCGCCGCCGCCCGGCACGCCTCCGTCGAACCGACCGATGTGGACGTGTGCCTGCGCGCCTGCTCCGCGCACAGCACCAAACTGGTCGCCGGGCTCGACCGGCGGCGCGGTGTGCTCGCCGAGGCGCTGCGCCAGCTGCTCGCCACGTACGCGGCCCGGCCCGCCGCCACGACCGCCCCGGCCGGCGCCTCCGCCCTCGCGCTGATCCGCCGCACCGGCAAGGCGGGCGGCGGCGCCCAGGCCCTCCCCGACGCCCTGATCGACCCGCTGCTCACGGCCGGCAACAAGGCCCTGGACTGCGGATACGAGGACGAGCTGAAGCTCGCCCTGCTCATCGCGGACACCGTGCTCACCCAGCGCAAGGGCTCCCGGGCGGGATGGCGGCTGCGGGCCAGGACCCTGGAGGCGATGGGCGCGGAGGCCGCCGCCGTCGAGGCGTACGAGCGCTACCTCTCGTTCACCGAGGACGACGGCTTCGGCGTCGCCGCCCGGGTCGCCGGAATCCGGGCCGGCGCCGAGCGCCAGGCCGAGCTGCTGCGCCGCCTGGAACGCGACTGCCCCGCCGCCACCGCGTACGCCGACCGGCCCGTCACCGAGTCCTGGGCCGAGGGCCTCGACCGCCACGCCCGCGGCGACCTGGCCGGAGCCGAGCCCCGGCTGATCGGCGCCCTGCTCGCCCAGGAGCGCTCCGGCGCCCCGGTCCAGGAGATCCAGGAGGCCGCCGCCCAGTACCTGGCCCTCGCCCTGGAGTCGGCCGGTACGGACCCCGCGGCCGCGGCCCGGATCACCGCGCTCGCCGGCCTCTACGCCGAACAGCGCCGCAACCGGATGCGCGGCCCGGTCCCCGACCCCACCTTCGGCGGCGTCCGGTGGACCACGGTCGGCGAGTTCCGCAACCGGATCGCCGGGAAGACGATCTGCCTGATAGCCAACTCCCAGCGCGTCGGCACCAGTTCGATGGGCAAGGAGATCGACGGATACGACCTGGTCGTCCGTTTCAACTCGTACCGGATCGACCCGGCGGCCACCGGCCGGCGCACCGACATCCACGCCACCATCCACAAGCACGGCTTCAACTGGGACCAGAAGGTGCACACCCGGCTGGTCTTCGGCGGGCTCTCCAACGACTGGAAGCACTCCCTGCGCAACCGCCTCGTCCCCGGCGCCCAGGAATTCCTGGGCGACGAGTCGCTGCGCTGGCCGCTGCGCGACCTCGGCCGCGTCGGCACCGACGTCTGGCCCGCCATCCCCACCAGCGGCTTCAACATGCTGTGGCTCCTGGACCACCTCGACGTCAGCAGCCGGATCGACCTGATCGGCTTCGACTTCTACGAGAGCGGCGCCTACCGGCTGGCCGACGCGATGAAGATGCCCATCACCTCCGTGCACGAATACACCAGCGAAAAGGCGTGGGTCATGGAACGCGCCCAGGACGTCACCGACATGAGGATCCGACTGCGATGACGACGACCGCCACACCCCCGTCCGCGGCGGCCCTCCCCGCGCCGGCCACGACCGCCAACCCGCTCACCGGCAAGCGCAAGGTCGCCTTCGCGAGCTTCGTCGACGAGAACTACCTGCCCGGCTTCCTCGCCCTGCTGCGCAGCCTGGCCCTGTCCAACCCGAACGTCTGCGAGGACTTCCTCGTCCTGCACGACGGACTGCGCCCGGCCTCCGTCGCACAGATCCGGGCCCTGCACCCGCGCGCCGACTTCCGCCGCGTGGACGCCGACCACTACGACTCCTACGCCAAGGGCGACCAGGACAACTACCTGGTCCGCAAGGCCTACTTCATCCTCGACATCTTCAAGGTCCGCGACTACGACACCGTGATCACCCTGGACACCGACATGGTGGTCCTCGGTGACCTGGGCGAACTGCTCGCCCTGCGCGACGGGCTGGCCGCCGTACCGCAGTTCTTCTACGGGCAGCACAAGCTCAACAGCGGACTGCTGGTCATCCAGCGGGAGTTCTTGAGCGACGCGTTCTGCGCCCGGATCGACGAGGTCGGCCGGGCCGGCACGTACGAGCTGGACAAGCACGACCAGGGCATCCTCAACGCCGTGCTCGACGGCGACTTCGTCCAGCTCGATGCCCGCTACAACTTCGTCAAGCGGCGGCTGTCCGGCGACCTCCCGGTCCCCGACTCCACCGCGATCCTGCACTTCACCGGACGCCACAAGCCCTGGCTGGGCGGCGAGGCCGGGTACCGCGAGGCGGAGGACCGCTGGCGCGACTTCGAGCTGTCCGACGCCGACTTCCACGCCGCGTACCTGGCGCTGCCCGGCGCCAAGCACCACGACCTGCTGGTCCACTACGGCACCCCGCACGTGGCCCGCACCGGCTCCCCGGAGGCCGCCCGCAAGGTCGCCGCCGCCCACATCGCGGCCGGCGAGTACCAGCAGGCGGTGGACCTGCTGGGCCGGGTCACCATCCCGGTCGACGAGTCCTGGCCGCACGAGGTGCTCGGCCACGCCCTGATGAGCGTGTCCCGCTACGAGGAGGCCCGCGCCCGGCTGCTGCTCGCCACCGCCGCGCCCAACCGGGCCGCGACCGCCTTCGCCCGGCTCGCCCAGATCTCCTGGATCCACGGCGACGACGAGGAGGCGGCCGCGTACGCCCTCAAGGGCCTCTCGGTCGACCCCACGCACCGGGCCGGCCGCCTGATGCGCCTGCGCACCACGGACGTCACCCCGCCCGTGGAGGGCCCCGCCGCCGGCCAGCTCGCCCACGTCGCCTTCTACATGGAGCGCCAGGGCAACGCCGGGGACAAGCTGCTGCCCGAGAGCGTCCGGCTGGCGTTCGGCCGGGACACCGGACCGCGGCGCTGGCACTCCGTCCACGCCCACCGGCTCTTCGACGAGGCCGCGCTGGAGCGGGTCAACGAGCGCCGCGGCCTGGTCATCGGCGGCGGCGGCCTCTTCATCCCGGACACCGCGCCCAACGGCAACAGCGGCTGGCAGTGGAACGTCCCCGACACGCTCCTCGACCGGATCGACGTACCGATCATGGTGTACGCGGTCGGCTTCAACGCCTTCGACGGCCAGGCGTACGGACACGGCCGCGAGCGGTTCCTCTCCAGCCTGCGCACCCTCGTCGAACGGGCCTCGTTCTTCGGGCTGCGCAACCACGGCTCCATCGAGAAGGTCCGCGAACTGCTGCCCGCCTCGCTCCACGACAAGGTGCGCTTCCAGCCCTGCCCGACCACGGTCACCCGGCAGCTGGTGGACGGCTGGACCGACCCGGCCGCCCGCGAGGACACCGTGCTGGTCAACGCCGCGTACGACCGCGCCGGGCTCCGCTTCGGCCACGACTACGCCCACTTCCTGGGCGAGATGGCGAAAGCGGTGCGCGGACTGGGCGGGCTGGCCGAGGTGAAATGCGTCGCCCACTCGCTGGACGACGAGCGGATCGCCTTCGACCTGCGCCGCGAGCACGGGATCTCGCTGCCGGTGATCCCGATGTACGACTTCGACAACGAAGCGATCCGGGACACCTACGCCCGGACCAAGCTGGTCATCGGGATGCGCGGGCACGCGGGAATGATCCCGTTCGGCTGCGGCACGCCGATCATCAGCCTGATCTCGCACCCGAAGATGGCGTACTTCCTGGCCGACATCGACCGCCCGGAGTGGGGCATCTCCGTCCACGACCGGCACCTCGGCGCCCGGCTCGTGGAGCGGGCCGCCGGGCTGCTCGACGACCACGCGGCGACCGTCGCCGACGTGCACGGACGGCAGCGGGAGCTGTGGAAGGTCACCGAGGCCAACGCGGCCGACCTGCGCGTCATCCAGGGCGGCGTCAGCCTCTGACGGCACCGCGGAAAGAGAGCGGGGCCGGACACGCGTACACCGTCCGGCCCCGCTCCCCGGGGCCTTTCGTCCGGATCGGGCCAGGGCACGCGGGGCCGGCCCGGTCCGGGCGAAAGGCTCGCCCGTCCGGTGCGGTCAGTGCCGCACCACCCGGCGCCGCACCGAGCGGGCCACCCGCCGCACCACCGCGTTGCGCGGCAGGAACGCCAGCTGGGCCGGGACCGCGCCCGGCAGCGCCAGCGAGGTCAGCCGCCTGCGCTTGAAGTACCGCCAGGTCGCCTCGGACAGGTGGGCGGCCAGATAGCGTTCGGCGGCCGGGCGCAGCCCCGGGTAGATCTTCGGCTGCATCGCGAAGCCGACCGCGGTGACCAGCTCGGTCAGCTCCGCGGCGTCCGCCGGCTCGCCGCCCGCCGCCGCCCGCTCGACGGCCGCCCGGTCCGTCACCTCCGGCACCAGCGCGTCCACCAGCGTGACCGGCACCCGGTTGCTGTTCTCGTACGGGGAGAGCCGGTCCAGCAGCAGCTCCGTGCCGACCCGGGCCACCGGCAGCCCGTAGAACGCCGAGGCGGTCAGCAGCGCCGTCGAGAAGCAGCCCACCACCAGCGCGGGCCGCATCCGCAGATACAGCACCTCGGCCAGGACCGGCGCGGGCAGCACCGCCTCGTCCAGCACCGTCAGCTCGGCACCGAGCCGCCCGGCCTCCTCGCGCAGCGCGTTCGACCACTGCGCCGGGGCCGTGGGGTGCGGCTTGAAGACCAGCCGGGTGTGGCCGAGCGCCACCGCGCCGCGCATCATCCGCAGGTGCAGCCCCTCCTCCTCGGCCGCGCTGATCAGCCCCAGCGCCGAGAGGTACTGGCCGAGCAGCAGCGCGGGCCCCGCCCCGTCCCCGGCCCCCGCCGCGTCCGGCAATCCGTCCCCGGCCCCCGGCGCGTCCGCCAGCTCGCCGAGCACCTTCAGGAAGGAATCCGTCGGCACGATCCCCGGCGCCACCCCGAACTCCGTGAGCAGCAGCGGCCGCAGCCCCGGCACCAGGTCCAGATGGAGCAGCCGCCGCACCCGGGTGCCGATCAGGGGGTCGAGCTTGTTGCGGGTGGGGCCGTAGCTCATCAGCCCGTCCGCGTACACGTCGAGCGGGGCGCCGGTGAAGATCTGGGCGATCGCCTGGGCCGGGTTGACCTGGATCGACTCGACCGCCAGCTCGACGTGGTCGTCGCCCAGCCCCCAGGCCAGGCGCAGATGCCGCTCCCACAGCGGTACGTCGTCGGGGCGCGGCTCCCAGCCGCCCGGGTGGAAGGGGGCGATCGTGGCGTTCCACGACACCACGTCGTCGAAGCGGCCGCGCAGTACGCCGAAACCGGGCATCGTGTCGAGGGAGGGCGTCGTCTCCGGCACGGCCGCGTTGTTCGCGACGAGCAGGATCCGGCGGTCGGCCTCCGGGAAGCAGCCCGCGTCGAGCGCGGCGGCCAGGGTGGCGGCGCCGTAGAGCGTGGAGGCGAGGAAGATCTGCGTGGTGCGGGACCGGGCGGTGCTCATGCGGCCGCCACCTCCTTCCCGGCCGGACGGCGGCGCAGCCGGCGCAGCAGGGTGGCGCGTTCCACGTCCATCGAGTCCAGGGCCTCGTCGAGCACCTGCTGCGGCATGCGTCTGAGCGCCGCGGCACTCAGCGATTTGAGGGTGCGGGCCACTGCGGGTTCGAACCTTTCGATCGAGCTCACGTGATGGAAAATGATCGCGCAATAGGTGCGGACCGCTTTCGGGAGAAGTACCCGTGCGTCACGGTCCTCGGCGGTCTCCCGAATGACCTGGTCGAACGAGCGAATGAAATCGAGCTGACGCACGTCACCGATCTGTGTGAGCGAAGAAGCCACGCCCCGCCGGTAGAAAATTCCGAGAAGTCCGAGCACCGCGAAGGAATCCGCCTCGCGGTGCAGTCGCCAGATCCACGGACGGTCCTCCGCGGTGCGCAGCCCGTCCGTGAAATGCAGCAGCCCGCGGTCCAGCAGCCGCCGGTGGTACAGCCCGGCCCAGGCGTACGGATAGTCGACCGAGGTGGTCCGTCCGGCGGGCAGGATCGCGTCCCTCGGGTCCATCACCTCGCCGCGCCGCCCGTGCGGGACCCGGTGCACCGTACGGTTCCTGGACTCGACCTGGACATGGTCCGTCCGTACGAAGTCGCAACCCAACTCCTCGGTTCTGGCGAGAAGTTCGGCGTAGAAACCGGGGGCGGTCCAGTCGTCGCCGTCCAGGAACGCGAGGTACTCGCCGCGCGCCGCGTCCAGACCGGTGTTGCGGGCGGTGGCCAGTCCGCCGTTTTGCCCGTGTCTGAGGACGACCACTCCCTCGATCTCCTCCTCGGCGCGGCGCAGGATGTCCGCGGTCCCATCCGTCGAACAGTCGTCGACCAGGATGAATTCGAAGTCCTCGCGGACATTCGCCCGCAGACTTCTCAAGGTGTCGGGGGCGTATGTCTGCACGTTGTAGAACGGCACGATGACCGAGAGCTTAACCACCCTCCCACGCTAGGAGCGGGCCCGTCTTTTGCCCTGACCCCGGATGGGACGACGGGTGAACGGTGAATGTCGGAATGATGAACCGGGCCGGATCGCTGATCTCCATGTCCTCTTTGTGAGGGTGATTCGCCGAGCGTCGTCGGGCTGTTAACCAGCTGTTGCCGTGACGTTGGGCCGCGAATCGAAATGCCTTCCTAGCGTCTGGGGCGTGCCCCCACGTACCGAAAAGACGACCGCCCTCAGGGTCGCCGTGCTCGCCGACTCCGACACCCGGTGGAAATGGGGCGCGCTCACCGCGCGCCGCCTCACCGCCGGGGACCCGGAACGGCGCGTCGAGATCAGCGGACTGCTGCTGCGCGGCCGGGCCACCCCGACCCCGCGCCAGCTCGCCGAGATCGGCGACGTCGGCATCGCGACCGGCCGGGTGCGCGAGGTGACGGCCGTGGAGTTCCTGCACACCGTGCGGGACGAGGGGTACGACGTGGTCGTCCTGGCCCTGGTCGGCGGCGGCGTCCAGGCGATGCTGCACGGCCTGGCCGCACTGCGGCTGGAGACCAGGCCGGTCGTCGTCACCGGTTACGTCGGCGTCGTCTACGAGAAGCTCGCCGACGGGCTGCTCCTGCGGCACGGCGCGGACATCGTCCTCGCCAACTCCCGCCACGACGCCGACCGTTTCCGCGCGGTGTACGAGGGGGTCGGCGCCGACGCCTCGGCCGTCACCGAGGCCGCCCTGCCCTTCCTCGGCGGCGCGCCGCACCGCCCCGAGCCCGGCCGCGACACCGTCGTCTTCGCCGCCCAGCCCTCCGTACCGGCCTCCCGCGCGGACCGTACGTACCTGCTGCGCAGGCTCGCCGAGCACGCCCGGCTGCACCCCGGCCGCGAGGTCCTGCTCAAGCTGCGCTCCAAGCCCGGCGAGCACACCACGCACATCGAGGAACTCCCGTACCAGCGGCTCGCCGAGAAGCTGCCCGGCGGCCTCCCGCCCAACCTCCGCCTGGTCTACGGGCACATGGGCGAGGTCCTGGACCGCACCGACCTCCTGGTCACCGTCTCCTCGACCGCCGCACTGGAGGCCCTGCACCGGCGCGTCCCCACCGCGATCCTCACCGACCTCGGCGTCCGCGAGACCCTGGGCAACCACCACTTCGTCGGCTCCGGCCTGCTCACCTCCTGGGACCACCTCGACGGCGGCTTCCGCCCCGAGCCCGACCCCGGGTGGCTGGCCGGCCAGGGCGTCGCCGCCGACGGCACGTACGTCACCGCCTACGACCACGCACGCGCCCGCGTCGACGCCCTGCTCGCCGCCGGGCCGCTGCCCGATCTCGCGCCCTACTACACGCCCGCCACCGCCCCCGGCTACCTCCCCGGCATCCTCGCCCGCCACCACCTCGCCCCCGACGGCCACCCGCTGCCGGGCGCCGGACGGCCGCGCGAGACCGGGCGGGTGCGCGGCGCGGTCCGCGAGGCGGTCCGGGAAGCGGCGCGCGGCGCCTACCGGCAGGGCGTCCAGCGGGTCGCCCCGGTGATCCGACGGATGGGCGAGCTGTGAACACCACCTCAGGAGCAGAGATGACCCCGACCCCCACCGTGCTCGCCGTGATCCCCGCCCGAGGCGGATCCAAGGGCGTACCGGGCAAGAACCTCGCCCAGGTCGGCGGCGTACCGCTGGTCGCCCGCGCGGTCCGCGCCTGCCTCGCCTCCCACGAGGTCACCGACGTCGCCGTCACGACCGACGACGCGGCCATCGCGGACGCCGCCCGCGCCGCCGGGGACGCCTCCGCCCGGCTGCACGTCGTCCAGCGCCCCGCCGCCATCGCCGGGGACAGATCGAGCAGCGAGGACGCGGTGCTCCACGCCCTCGACGCGTACGAGGCGACCACCGGCCGCACCGTCGACGTGGTGCTGCTCGTCCAGTGCACCAGCCCCTTCGTGCTGCGGGAGGACATCGACGGGGTGGCCGCCGCGGTCGCCCGCGACGGCGCCGACACGGCCGTCACCGTCGCCCCCTTCCACGGCTTCCTCTGGCGCGACGGCAGCGCGATCGAGGAGGACAACTACGGGGTCAACCACGACAAGTCCGTACGCCAGATGCGCCAGGACCGCCCCGAGGACCTCCTCGAAACGGGCACCGCGTACGCCATGGACGTCCAGGGCTTCCGCACCCACCGCCACCGCTTCTTCGGCCGCACCGCCCTGGTCCGCACCGACGCCGCCCGGGTCCTGGAGATCGACGACCCGCACGACCTCGACCGCGCCCGCGCGCTGGCCCCGCTGCTCGACCCGGCCCCGCTGCCCACCCTCGACGACGTCGACGCGGTCGTCCTCGACTTCGACGGCACCCAGACCGACGACCGGGTGTTCATCGACTCCGACGGCCGCGAGACCGTCGCCGTCCACCGGGGCGACGGCCTCGGCATCGCCGCCCTGCGCAAGGCCGGACTGCCGCTGCTGATCCTCTCCACCGAGCAGAACCCGGTGGTCGCCGCCCGCGCCCACAAGCTCCGCATCCCGGTCCTGCACGGCATCGACCGCAAGGACCTGGCACTCAAGCAGTGGTGCGACGAACACTCCGTCGCCCCCGAACGTGTCCTCTACGTCGGCAACGACGTCAACGACCTGCCCTGCTTCGCCCTCGCCGGCTGGCCCGTCGCGGTCGCGAGCGCCCACGACTCGGTCCGGGCGGCGGCCCGCGCCGTCACGACCACCCCCGGCGGCTTCGGCGCCATCCGCGAGATCGCGGCCTGGCTGCTCGGCCCCACCCTCACGACCACCACGACCACACCCTCCTCCCAGTCCCCCGAATGACCCGGGTTCCCCGGACCCGACCCGTCGTCCCAGCTAAGGAAGAACACCTCATGAGCACCTCCCGCCTGCGCACCCTCGGCAACCGCACCGCCGGCCCCGGCCACCGCGTCTACATCACCGGCGAGATCGGCATCAACCACAACGGCGACCTCGGCAACGCCCTCGCGCTGATCGACGTCGCCGCCGAAGCCGGCTGCGACGCCGTCAAGTTCCAGAAGCGCACCCCGGAGATCTGCACCCCGCGCGACCAGTGGGACATCGAGCGCGACACCCCCTGGGGCCGGATGACGTACATCGACTACCGCCACCGCGTCGAGTTCGGCGAGGACGAGTACCGGGCCATCTCCGAGCACTGCGCCGAGCGCGGCATCGACTGGTTCGCCTCCCCGTGGGACACCGAGGCCGTCGCCTTCCTGGAGAAGTTCGACGTCCCCGCCCACAAGGTCGCCTCCGCCTCGCTCACCGACGACGAGCTGCTGCGCTCCCTGCGCGCCACCGGCCGCACGGTCATCCTCTCCACCGGCATGTCCACCCCGAAGCAGATCCGCCACGCGGTCGAGGTCCTCGGCTCGGACAACATCCTGCTCTGCCACGCCACTTCGACCTACCCGGCCAAGGCCGAGGAGCTGAACCTGCGGGTCATCAACACCCTCCAGCAGGAGTACCCCAACGTCCCGATCGGCTACAGCGGCCACGAGACCGGCCTGCAGACCACGCTCGCCGCCGTCGCCCTCGGCGCCACCTTCGTCGAGCGCCACATCACCCTCGACCGCGCCATGTGGGGCTCCGACCAGGCCGCCTCCGTCGAGCCGCAGGGCCTGACCCGCCTGGTCCGCGACATCCGCACCATCGAGGCCTCCCTCGGCGACGGCGTCAAGAAGGTCTACGAGTCCGAGCTCGGCCCGATGAAGAAGCTCCGCCGGGTCACGGGCGTCGTCGCCGAGAGCGAGGCGGCCCCGGCCGCCGAGCCGGTCGCGGTCTGACGGGCCGACCGGTGAACCTCGCCTTCGTCGAGAGCCCGGTCCAGCTCCTGAACGTCCTGGAGTGGGCCTACGCAGAGGGAGGCGACGACCGGGTCCTCACCGACATCACGGTCGTCGTCCTCCCCCCGGTCGACCCGATGTCGCGCGGCCAGCTGCGCCGGATGGCGGAGCTGGCCCGCGACGAGGGCATCACGGTGCGCTGGCAGGAGGCGCGCGGCGGTGCGACCGCACCCCTGAAGAGCCTGCGCGACCTGTCCGGACTCGTCCGCGGGGCGCGGCACATCGTGATCGGCGACCCGTTCTCCCGGTACGTACAGCTCCTGCTCACCATGGTCCGGGCCCGCCATCTCACCGTGGTCGACGACGGCACCGCCACCATGGAGTTCGTCGCCCAGCTCGCGCGCGGCGAACGCCTGGTGCGCTGGCACCGCAAGGGCAGCAAGGGCCCGCGCGAACTGGTCCTGGCCCCGGTCACCGCCCGCGCCCGCAGCCGCTTCACCCCGTCCGCCGACCGTACGGTCGAGGTCTTCACGGCCATGCCGGTCGAGGCTCCGCCCGGCGTGACCGTCACCTCCAACACCTTCGCCTGGACCCGGGCCCGCTTCGGCCCGCCGCGGCTGACCAAGGGCGCCGACCTGGTGGGCACCTCCCTGGTCGAGACGGGCGTCGTCGACCACGACCGCTACCTGGAGGCGGTGGCCGCCCTGGCCCGCACCCACCACGCCACCCGCTACTTCGCCCACCGCCGCGAATCCACCGACAAGCTCCACGCCCTGGAGGCCGTCACCGGCCTGGAGATCGTCCGCCCCGACCTCCCCCTGGAACTCATCGCCCGCCGCGGCCCCATCGGCCGCACGGTCCTCAGCTTCCCCTCCACCGTCGTCCACACCCTTCCCCTGGCCCTGGCCGGCACCGAGGTGAAGGTCGCCGTCTGCGACATCGCCCCGGAATGGCTCCGGGACACCGCCTCCCCCCGGGCCCACGGCTTCCTCTCCGGCGTCACCGAGACCGCCCGCGACGTACAGCGCCTGGCCCCGTGGCGCGCCACGGCGGTGACCGAGGCATAGGGCCTTCCGTCCGGACCGGGCCGGGCTCGACCCGGACGAAGGACCCCGACCCGCACCACACACACCCCTGGCCCCGCCCACCCACCGGAACACCGGGGGTGGGCCCGGTCGTATCTTCGGGGAAACGCTGATGGGCGACGCCGGATCGTGCCGTCGTCCCGAGGGGGAGTTCCGTGATCATCGCTTTCGTCGTCTCCGCCGTCATCGCCGTGGGCTTCGTCGGCTACCTGGCCACCCTCTTCAAGCGCGACCACGACATCAGGTGGAACGGCCGGGACGTCCGCGCCCTGGTGGAGGACGTCCGCCACGTCGGCACCAACGACGCCGGAAGCTTCGAGATCACGTACCGCCTCTCCTGGCAGGAGGACGGCGCGAGGAAGACCGTGGAAGGCCGCGAAACCATCTCCGCCCGCCGCTTCCCGCAGCTCCGGCCGGGCCACGAGATCGCGATCAGGTACCTGGACGACCGGAACGTCAGGTTCGTCTTCGACGCGTAGACGCGGGCCCGGAGGCGGCGCGAGGACGATGTCCCCATGGCCCTGATGAACACGACCGACCCCGACTTCCGCGTGTGCCGGATCGGTTTCGACGTGCTGCTCGACATCCAGCGGGACGCGGAGCACCGGAGCTGGGGGACCCGGTGGACGTCGGTGGACGCACTCCGCAGCCAGGTGAAGGAAGAGAGCGTCGTCCTCAGGCCGCTGATGCGCGAGGAGCGAGCAGGAGCCCTACGGGCCTACCGGTGCCTGGTCCTGTTCGCGGCCACGGACGGCGGGGGCGCCGGCGGAGTCGCGACGATCGACCTGGATCCGGCGAGATACCTGTCGTTGGACCGGCTCGACCGGGACCCGGACGTCCGCGAGGTCCTGGTCCGGATGTTCGCCCTCGCCGCGGACGGGATCTCGATGGTCCCGAAGAAGTGACGGCGGGGGGCGAAGCCGTTTCGCGCCGAGGCGCATCAGCGGCAGCCCTGCCGGGACTTCCAGGCCGAGGCCCGTGAGAACGAGATCAGGAAACAAGCCCTGGACGATGGCGCTGTCGGGTCCGAGTCTTGGTGAACGTTCGGCGCTGTCGGGGCCGGGACGCCCTCGGCCCAGATGCTCGCCGTTGACCTCCATCGCGACCTGCGCAGGTGGACGACGGATCGTGGCACCGCCCTTCTCGGTAGGCGTAAGCAGCGGCAGCAGCCCACTCTCGATCCCGGCCAGGGCTGCTCGGCTGCGCACCTTGCAGTGCCCCACATCACATACCGCATGCCCTGTTTAGTTAAGAAGGGGAAGATCATCCCTCTGGTTGGAAGTGTGTCCTCTACATATAGTCCACCCAGATTCCCTGCTTCTCATGGAATCTTCATCTTCTTGAGGTTGGTGTGGGAATTATGTGGAGACGGTTGCGCGGTCGACGAGGAGCCGGGGTGGTGGCTGCCGTCGCGTTGAGCCTTGTGGCGGGAGGAGCGCTGACGCCACAGGCGGCCGTGGCCTCCGTGCCACAGGTGTCGAAGTCCGCGGAGCCGACCGGTGGTGACGCCGAATCAGGCACCGAGCCAGACGCCGAAGCGAGCATCGACGCGGCCCAGGCCAGGGCGAAGCGCGAGGGCCGCCCGGTCGAGGTGATGTCCCTGCGGGGAGAGAGCCGAGAGGTCTTCGCGACGCCGGACGGAAACCTGGAGGCCCAGGAGCATCTGCGCCCGGTCCGGACCCGGGTCGGCGGAGAGTGGAAGCCGATCGACACCGCGCTCGCACGGACCGGCGACGGAGGTGTGGCTCCGAAGGCGAGCACGGTCGACCTCGAATTCTCCGGGGGCGGCAGCACACCGCTGGTGCGTATGAAGAAGGCCGGACGCGAACTGGCCCTGTCGTGGCCCGGGAAGCTGCCCGCGCCGGACCTGGACGGTGCGACCGCCACGTACGCCGAGGTTCTTCCCGGCGTGGACCTGCGGATGGAGGCGCAGGAGGACGGGTTCGCCCAACTGCTGGTCGTGAAGTCCGCGCAGGCCGCGCAGAGCGAGGAACTGACCGAGCTGCGCCTGCGGCTCGCCGCCGACGGCATGGACGTGAACACCACGGCCGAGGGCGGGCTCGAAGCGATTGACGAGGGCGCGAAAGGGGCGGTCTTCGAGGCGCCGAAGCCCATGATGTGGGACTCCAGCGCCGCCGCACCGGCGAGTTCCGTGAAGAGCTCCGCCTCGGCGAGGTCGTCCGCGGCGGACCCTGCGGCGAGCGCCTCACCGACGGAGTCCGCGCGGCTCGCCCCGGTGGGCGTGGAGATCGCGTCGGGTGGCGGCGAACTGGTTCTTACGCCGGACGCCGATCTACTGAAGGGCGAGGACACCGAGTACCCCGTCTTCATCGACCCGCAGTGGTACTCGCCCCGGGCCTCGGCCTGGACGATGGCTTCGAAGTACTGGGCGTCGTCGCCGCAGTGGAAGTTCAACGGTGAGTCCACCGCCGGCATGGGGTTCTGCAACTGGGACTACTGTGCACCCAACGACACCAAGCGGCTGTTCTACCGGGTCCCCACGTCGACGTACGCCGGCAAGTCGATCCTTTCCGCCGAGTTCGTGGTCCACAACACCTGGTCGGCCTCGTGTTCGGCGCGCAAGGTCCAGCTCTGGCGCACGAAGGACATCTCCTCGTCCACGACATGGGACTCGCAGAACGCCGCGGGGTTCTGGATCAAGAAGCTGCAGACCGAATCCTTCGCCTACGGATTCACCGGGTGCGCCGCGAAGGACGCGGAGTTCGACGTGAAGGCCGCGGTGCAGGAAGCGGCGAACGGCAAATGGTCCACGATGACGTTCGGCCTCCAGGCCGACGACGAGTCGGACAAGTACGGCTGGAAGCGGTTCTCGAACAAGGCCGTCCTGCGGGTGAAGTACAACCGCCCGCCGGTACAGGTCAAGATGTCGCAGCTCGTCATGGAGTACGGCGGCGTCTGCAAGCGCCCCGAACAGGCTGCTCGTGTACGTACCTTGGGAACGATCAGGGCGAACCAGGTCAAGGACCCCGACAACGACAACGTCTCGGTCCAGTTCCAGGCATCGTGGGACGCCGGGGACGGCAAGGGCAACATCGCCCGCTGGAATCCGGCCCGGACGACGTCGAAGCCGTCCGGCTCGACCTTCGTCATCGGCCTGCCGACCTCGATCCCGCAGAACAAACGGGTCTCCTGGCAGGTCCGGGTGTACGACGGCGCCGAGTACTCCCCGTGGTCCAGCGCGGGTGATCCCACGGGCTGCTACTTCACGTACGACACTTCGGTTCCCAAGGCCCCGTCCGTCACTTCGAGCGACTACCCGGCCTCCGACCCCGAGAACCCGGACGACCCCTGGTACGACGGGGTCGGCAAGTACGGCGCATTCCAGATCAAGGCCGCCGAGAACGACGTCACGAAGTACCAGTACGGCCTCAACGGCTCTCCTCTGCCGAAGAACGAGTTGGCCACCTCCGGCGGGGCGGAGAAGACCATCCAGATCCTTCCCTCGGAACCCGGGCTGAACTTCCTCACGGTCCGGTCGCTCGACGCCGCCGGGAACGGAAGTGAGGAGCGGACGTACTTCTTCCGCGTCAAGACCGGGCAGCCGGAGAAGGCCGCCTGGCGCATGGACGACGAAGCCGGTGCGACCGAGGCCCGGGGGACCGCGGGAGCCCGGGTTGCCGCACTGAAGGGCGGCGCGACCGCGGGCGTCCCCGGCGTCCTGGGAACGGCGGTCTCGTTCGACGGCGTCGACGACTACGCGGTGACCGACATTCCCACCGTCGCCACCGAGACCGGGTTCTCGGTCTCGGCATGGGCGAACCTGTCCCGGATGCCGACCTCGGCAGCCATCATCGCTGCCCAGCCGGGCAACTACAGCCCGAGCTTCGAGCTGTACTACTCCAAGTCGTACGACCGCTGGGTCTTCAACCAGTACACGTCCGACACGGCGACCGCCGGAGCCGTGCGTGCCATGGCGCCCAGCCCGGGCGGGGTCACCCCCGGACAGTGGACGCATCTGGTCGGCACCTACAGCTCGGCGTCGAAGGAACTGAAGCTCTACGTGCAGGGCGCGCTCGTGGGCACGACCACGTACAGCACACCGTGGGACGCCCGACGCGGGCTCCAGATCGGGGCCGGCTCGTACGACGGCAAGCAGGCGTCGTTCTTCCCGGGCGCCATCGACGAGGTGCGGATCTTCGACAAGCCGATCTCGGCGACGGAGGTCACGAACCTGTACAAGAAGCAGCCCATCGGCTCGGGGCGACCGGCCCGCGCGGTGTTCCCCATGGACGAACCGGCGGGTGCCACGGAAATCACCGGTCGGGCGGACGTCCACCCGGCTGTGCTCCAGGGCAACGCCGTCACCGGTCAGCGCGGCATGAACGGCAACGCGCTCACGCTCGACGGCTCCGGTGACTACGCCGTCTCCGGCGCTCCCCACCTCAACAACCAGCGCAGCTTCACCGTGTCGGCCTGGGCGAAGATGCCGAAGACCAAGCCGACCCACGCGGCGATCATCGCCACCCAGACCGGCACGCACAAACCGGGCTTCGAGCTCTACTACTCGAACTCCTACGACCGCTGGGTCTTCAACCAGTACGTGTCCGACACCTCGGACGCGAGCGCGGTCCGCGCCATGCAGCCCGAGGGAACGACCGCGTACGGCGGTGGCTGGGTGCACCTGGTCGGTGTGATGGACACCGTGGTCGACCGGCTGACGCTCTATGTCAACGGTGTCGAAGCGGGCCAGGCCAAGGCCGCCACGACGTGGTACGCCGGAGGCCCCGTACAGATTGGGGCGGGTTCGTACGACGGGAAGCCCGGCTCGTACTTCC
This sequence comes from Streptomyces sp. NPDC056347, assembly GCF_042262625.1. Lineage (NCBI taxonomy): Bacteria > Bacillati > Actinomycetota > Actinomycetes > Kitasatosporales > Streptomycetaceae > Streptomyces > Streptomyces sp. NPDC056347. The sequence continues at coordinate 22,129 of NZ_JBHJQP010000131.1, forward strand.
CCGGCCAGATCGACGACGTCCGCCTCTACGACCGACCGCTGTCCGCCGGAGAGGTCGAGCAGATGTTCCGACAGAGCCCTGTTCTCAAGGGGCGCTGGAACTTTGAGGAGACGACGACCGGCACCCCCGTGAGCACCCCGGACTCCGCAGGGGAGTCCTCGGCGATGAACCTGTACGGCGGAGCGAAGACCGGTATGGGAACCATCGACAACCAGGGCCTTCAGCTGAACGGTGTCGACTCCTACGCGGAGGTCCCGACGATGCCGGTCGACACCGGTTCGAGCTTCACGGTGACCGCGTGGGCCCAGGCCGCTGCGCTGCCGGACCATCCGATGACCGTGGTCAGCGCCGGAGGAAGCAAGCGGAGCGCCTTCGACGTCCGTTTCCGGCCCGATCCGGCCGATCCACAGGGGCTGGGGCGCTGGGAGCTGACTCTCCCGGACGCGAACAGCTCGACCGCGGCGGTCAAGCAGGTCGGCAACACGGAGTTCTTCGACGTCCGCGACTGGAACCACCTGGCCGTGGTCTACGACGGCTTCGCGAAGGAAGCCAGGCTCTACGTCAACGGCGTGCTCCAGGAAGTGGCGTGCGGTGACAGCGACGGGGACGGCGCGGCGGACGACAGCGCCTGCCAGGACCTCGTCGCCTGGGCCGACAACGTGCTGACGTTCCAGGCCGACAAGGGCATGCAGGTGGGCCGCACTCTGGCAGGCACCGCGAGCGACTACTTCGCGGGGACGATCGACGACGTCTGGGCCTTCGAGGGAGCGCTGAACGACAGCCAGGTCGGTTACCTCGCCAACAACTGGTTCGAGATCCCGACCGAAGTACCGGCTGGTATCTGATTCCGGCGGACGGGGGCTCCCGACCGGGCGGTGAGCCTGGT
>NZ_JBHJQP010000132.1:0-22753 GCF_042262625.1 Streptomyces sp. NPDC056347
CCCCGCGAGGAGGGGCCGCCCGGCCGGAACCGGGATCACCGCACGTCGTGGCCGCGGGTGACTGTCCGGATCACCGCACGTCGTAGGCGCGGGTGATCGTCTGGGTGACCGCGTTGCCGTTGGCGTCGGTGAGGGAGGCCTTCAGCGTGACCGGCTTGCCGGAGGCGCCGGTGTGGTCGAGGACGGCCGTCCAACGGCCGTCACGGTGCCCGGTCGGGGCCTGGATCCAGGTGGTGCCGCCGTCGTAGGAGTACGACAGCGACGCGGCGGTGATCGCGCCCGCGGCGTATCCCGCGTGGCCCTCGGCCGACAGTCCGATCTCCGTGTCCTTGTGCGCGGGCACGGTGTTCAGGCCGTCCACCGGCACGTCGTACGCGGGGAAGAGGAGCGGGAGGCCGCGCGAGTAGACGTCCGGCTCACGGTGGGAGCGGAAGGTCCAGGAGGTGGTGACCGCGCTGGAACGCAGCCAGTTCTTGTCCGAGCTCTGGATCTTCTGCAGGTTCTGGGTGAGCTCGTAGACGGAGTCGTCGTCCGGCACCTGGAACACGCCGTACGGGTCGGCGCGTCGGCCGATCTCCTCACCGTTCCGCTTCAGCCGCAGGTTGCCGATGTCGCCGAACGACCCGCCGGGGGACCAGTGGTCGCCGGAGCCGTCGAGCCAGAACGCGGTCTGGATGCCCATCAGGTCGCCCTGCCGCTCGGCGGCCAGCACGGGCTTGCCGTCGGTGTCCCGGGGGGCGGCCGGTCGCAGCGCGCCGCGGTACCACTCCTCGGCCCGCCGCTCGCCCGGCCGGTAGGTGCGCTCCTGGTCGCCCAGGAACGCGGCGAACGGGAAGCTGCTCATCGCGCCGTGGTACCAGACGTCGTCGCCGGTCGAGTAGTACGCGGTACGGGTCGCGGGTACGTGCACCTCGGCGAACTGGCTCACCGGGATGTAGTCGCTGCCGCTCTCGGGACGGCGGACGAACAGGGCGTCGAGGTAGTCCGCTTCCTTGCCCACGGCGTTCCAGGTCTCGGCGACCCGCGCCAGCCGGGAGTCCCTGGGCCGGTAGACCTGGTCGGAGCGGAGCGGTCCCGAGGTCGGGAACGTCAGGTTGTAGACGTACGGCGAGCCGCCCTCGGAACCGGTGGCGTGCCAGGTGGGCCGGAACTCGAAGGTGCCGTACGTGGTGCGTCCGTCGACGTCCGCGTAGAGATCCTGGACGCTGCCGTCCATGGAGAGCGATCCGGCGACCAGCCAGGTGTCGTCCCAGATCCGGGCGTAGCCGATCGTGGCCGCGTCCACCACCGTCGGCCGTTCGGTCCTCAGGCTCAGCCGGTGGGCCTGCCGGGCGTCGAGGACGACCGTGGTGTCCTTGGTGATCCGGAGCTGCGGCTTCGCGAGGTAACTGACCGACCCGGGTGCCCCGTTGGCATTGTTGGTCGTCAGGAAGGCGCTGAGGGAGAAGCTTCCCGGGCGGACGCGGTACGTCTGCTCGGCGGCCCCGGAGTTGATGCGGCGCTCGCCCTTGTCGATGTCCAGGCTGATCAGGTCCAGGGAGGAGGAGCCGGCCGCGGGCCGGCCGTCGCGGTCCACGGCCTTGACCCGGAGGGTGACCGTCTCGGGCTCGACGTAGAGCGTGACCGGCACGGAGACGTGCACACCGCGGCCGGTGGCCAGGATGCGGCCGGTGACCGCGCCGTACTGGGAGTCCTTCAGGCGCGCGGTGGGATCGATCCGCACCGGCACCTGGACCGTGGCACCCGCCGGGACCGTCACCCTGTGCCGCACCGGCTCGACGACGCCGGAGCGGACCTCGCTGCCGTCGTTGCCGTGCACGCCGTCGGCCTTCAGGCCCAGGGTCACGGCGCTGCCGCCGGTGTTGGTGAAGGGCACCGTCACGGTGGTGCGGTCCGAGGCGCCCTGCGGCCAGTTGTAGCTGCCGCCCTGGACGGCGGGCGCGGCCAGCACCTTCTGGTTCACCGCGGCGAACACGTCGAGGACGCCGGCCCCGGTCCGGTCCGCGCCCTCCACCCCGCCGCCGGTGCGGGCCGAGGAGACGAGTGCGGACTTGATCTGCTGCGCGGTCCAGTCCGGGTGGGCGCCCCGGACGACGGCCGCGGCGCCCGCGACGTGCGGGGTGGCCATCGACGTACCGGACATCGACCGGTAGGCGTACACGCCGCGGCCGCCCGCGCTCGCCGCCGAGATGCCGACGCCGGGCGCGGCGATCTCGGGCTTGAGGGTGTGCGTGACAGCCACCGGGCCCCGGCTGGAGAACGGGGCGGTGCTGTCGTCACGGTCCACCGCGCCGACCGTCAGCACCTCGGGCACGCACCCGGGCGAGGAGACCGTTTCGGTGCCCGGCCCGGCGTTGCCCGCGGCGACGACGAACAGGGTGCGGGTGCTCTGCGCGAGCTTCTGCGTGGCCTGGGCCACCGGGTCGGTGCAGTCCCCGATCGCCTGGCTGCCCAGGCTCATGGAGACGACGTCGGCTCGCTGGTCGACGGCCCACTGCATGCCCGCGATGACCCACGAGTCCTGCCCGTACCCGGCGTCGTTGAGCACCTTCCCGATGAGCAGGGAGGTGCCCGGGGCCACGCCCTTCTTCCGGCCGTCGCTCGCCGCTCCGGAGCCGCCGACGGTGGAGGCGGTGTGGGTGCCGTGGCCCACCCGGTCGTCGGTGGTCGCGGAGTCCGTGAAGTTCTCGGAGGCGGTGACCCGGTCCACGAGATCCGGGTGCCCGGCGTCCACCCCCGTGTCCAGCACGGCGACCTTGGTGCCGCTGCCGTCGTGACCGGCCGCCCAGGCCTCCGGCGCGTGGACCTGCCGGGTGGACCGGTCCAGGGTGGCCTCGACCTTCCCGTCCAGCCACAGCTTCCGCGGCGCGGAGGCGGAACGGGAGTCCGGGGCGGTGACGTCGCGCCAGAAGGCGGCGGCGCTGTCCTTGTCCGCGGTGAGGGCGACGCCGCCCACCGCGGGGAGGAGCAGCCTGCGTTCGGAGCCGCGGGGGGCCGCGGGCGCGCTCCGTGCGACGTTCACGCCCGTCCCGTAGGTGGCGATGAGCGGCAGCGTGTCGGTGTGCGCGTCGTCGTACCCCTGGCGGATGAGGCCGGTGACGTTGAACAGCCGCTCGTCGACCCGGCCCTCGGCGACGGCCCGGGAGGCGCCGTCGGGGTAGACGTAGAGGTCCTTGCCCGACTGGTACGTCTGGACCACCGGCCGGGTGCCGTCCTCGCGCGGCAGCACCGCCGCGGAGCTGCGGCCCGATGCGTCCGTGGTCACGAGGACCTTGTCGCCGGTGATGAGCGTGACCGCCGTCTGCCGGCCGCCGGACGGTGCGGAGCCGCTGCCGACGACCGGTCTCTTCCGCGGGCCGTCGTCGGGTGGCGTGCCCGACGCCCCGGACGGAGCGACCGCGGTGAGGGCCAGGGCGGCGGCGCAGGCCGCGGCCAGGGATATATGGGTGAGGGGGCGCATGGATCTCCCTGCTTCGACGCGGTGAAATGCCGTGGTGCGGCTGCAGCCTGGCAGACGGGCCGACGCGTCGGGGATGCCTGTGCGTGACGGGTTTCGCGCATGTCGGTTTTCCGTCACCGTGCCGTGTGCGCGGTCCCGGCGGTACGCCCGGCGCCACCCCGGCGGTACGCCGTGCACGGTCCTGGGGGTACGTCCTGCCCCGATCCGGCGGTACGTCCTGCCCCGTTCCGGCGGTACGTCCTGCTCCGTTCCGGCGGTACGCCGTGCACGGTCCCGGTCAGTGGGCGGGGTGGTTCACAGCCAGCCCGCGCGGGCGGCGTGCCAGCCGAGCTGGAGGCGCGAGTCCGCCCCGGCGAGGTCCATCAGCCGACGTGTCCGACGCTCCACGGTGCGGATGGAGACACCGAGCTGCGACGCCGCGCGCCGGTCCGACACCCCGGCCAACAGGAGTGCGAGAACCTCCAGTTCACCCACGGTCGGCTGCCGCTCCGCCGTCGGCTGCATCCGTACCCCCGTGGGGGTGGGATACAGCGGCCGGGCCTGGTCCCATTCCTTCTCGAAGAGCTGGACCAGGGCGGTGAGCAGACCGCTGCGATGCACCACGATGGCGCTGGGCTCGCCCCCGGATCCGGTCATGTCCAGCGGCACCATGGCGCGCTGACGGTCCGACACGACCATCTTCAGCGGCAACTCCTCGACCAGGCGCAGCTCCAGCCCCGCCGTGATCGCCGCACGCATCTCCCGGGCCACCTCGTGGCCGTCGAGATAGTCCTTCGTGGCCACGACCCGGAAATCCACCCCCCGGTCCAGCGCGGCGCTCTCCGACAGACCGGTGTCCGCGCGCGGCACCGCGATGGGCGTGCCGACGAGGAAGACGAGCAGCTCCCGCTGCGCGCCGCGCTGGAGCTGGTGGAACCGGTGCGCGACCTGCTCCACCCCGACCACCACCTCCACGACACTGCCCGCCGAGTGGGCGGCGGTACTGCGGTACTGCTCGGTCAGCATCGAGAACGCGGTCTCGGCCCGGTGCAGGGCGTTGCGCTGCTCGACCAGGAGCGGGGCCAGGGCCACGGAGGGCGGCGTGAGCCGGTAGGGGGTGGCGGAGCCGTCGCCGGTTCCGGCACCCGCCCGGGCGCCTGCCGCCCCGCACGTCCCGGCCGTCCCGTCCGTCCCGGCTTCGACCGCGACCGCGACCAGACCGCGTGCCGCCAGGTCGTGCAGGACGCGGGCGGCGTCGTCCCTGCCGAGCCCGGTCTGCCCGGCGAGGTCCCGCGCGGAGGCGGTCGGCCGGGCCAGCAGCGCGGTGTAGACGGTCTCCTCGTCCGGGCTCAGCCCCAACGCCTGCAGCATCCAAAACTCCCTCGGGCAGCCGCCGTCCTCGGCCCCGGCACGGCTCGACGGGCCGCGAGGACTTCCGCCGGGGCCCGAACCCTATCCCCCCGCCGGACCGTGCCCACCGGCCGCCCCGGCCGCGAACCAGCCGCTCCGCCCCGGCCGCGCGCCACCCGTTCCGCGCGGGCCGGGGGCAGTCACCGGACCGTCCCCGGCGGGGCGTGACCGACCTGCGGCCGAGCGTGCCTACGGTACGGGAAATGCCCCATTCGCCCCGGAGGTCCCGTGCCCCGCACACATCGGAAGAAGTCCGCCCGACCGGTTGACACGATCGAACCACCCACCACGGCCCAGGTGGCGGCCGCCGTCGCCGCCGTGACCGTTCTGGTGGGGGTCCTGGGGTTCCTGTCCGAATCCCCGGTGTGGCTGCTCGGCCTCCTCGTGTTCCTGCCGGGGGCGGCATCGGCGCTGTGCACCGTGCGTCAGACGGGGTTCGTGTTCGCCTGGACCGTACTCGTCGTCATCGGCACCATGCTCCTGCGGCACGGTGACGGGCGGCCGTGGCTCGACAGAATCCTCATGATGCTGCTCACCCTCGTCCTGGGCGCGGCCTCCGTCTACGCCTGCCACCGCCGCATCGGCCGCGAACGGGAGACACTGCGGCTGCGCTCCACGGCCGTCGCGATGCAGCGTCACATCCTGCGCCCGCTGCCCATGCTCACCGACGACGTCCTGGTAGACGGCGTGTACGAGCCGGTGCAGGAGGACCGGCTCGTCGGCGGCGACATCTACGACGTCGTGGCCTCCCCCTGGGGGACGCGGGTGCTGATCGGCGACGTCCAGGGCAAGGGCCTGCCCGCGGTGGGCGCCGCCTTCGCCGTCATCGGTGCCTTCCGCGCGAGTGCTCACAGAGAACCCACCCTGACCGCGCTCGTCGACGCCCTGGACGCCTCCGTCGTCCTGCACAACTCGTACGCGGCGCAGACCGGCGACGACGAACGGTTCGTCACGGCCCTGATCATCAACGTCGACGCGCAGGAAGAGGCACAGGCCGTCAACTGCGGTCACGTACTGCCGCATCTGCTCCACGACACCACCGTCACCACGCCCGACCTCACCTCGGGTGTCCCCCTCGGTCTCGCCGAGCTGTCCGCCGAGCCCGCGACCGTCGACTGGTTCGCCTTCCCGCCCGGCGCGACGCTGCTGCTCACCACCGACGGGCTCACCGAGACCCGGTCCGCCGACGGCGCGTTCTTCCCCGTCACCGAGAGCCTCGCCCGGCACGTGTCGCTCCCCGCCACCGATCTGCCGCGCGCCCTTCACGACGACGCGCGCGCGTTCGCCGAGAAGGAGCAACAGCACGACGACGTGGCGATCCTCTCCGTGCGACGGTCCCCGTACCGCTGAGCGCGCCGTCGGCGCCACTGCGGCGGACGCGGTGCGACCACCCGGGCGAAGGCCCGCTTCCCGGCGCGTCGTCGTGCTCGCCTGTCTGCACTAACCCCGCGCGCGCCGGGGGCGGGCCGCCGTGAGGCTGTGGGCATATGCGCTCCCGCCGCCGACGCGGCGAACGACGAAGAGGGTTCTTCCTGTGCGTCTGTACCGAATAGCGCTGTGGGCCGTCGTGCCCGTGGCACTTCCCCTGCTGGCCGCGCCCGCCGGAGTGACCGTCGCCCGGCCCGCCCGTGACCGTGCTCCCCAGCCGCCGCTCGCCGCGGGGCGGCTCGAAGCGGCCGTCCGCCCGAGCCGGGCCGAGCGGCCGTTCCCCGCGTTCGGCGCGATGCGGATGGCCCCGCCCCGCTCGGCCCCCCGGCCCGCCATCGTGCCCCGGGCGGGATGGCGGGCCGACGAGACCAGACGCGACCCGTACGCCAAGTACGCGGGCGGCGTCGGCGCGGTCTTCGTCCACCACACCGACACCCCCAACGACTACGACTGCGCGGACGTCCCCCGCACCCTGCGCAACCTGTACGACGGCCAGACCGGTGACCTGCACTGGGGCGACATGGGGTACAACTTCCTCGTCGACCGCTGCGGCACCGTCTACGAAGGCCGCGCGGGCGGGGTCGACCGGCCCGTCGTCGGCTCCCACACCCTCGGCTTCAACCGGGGCACCACCGGGGTCGCCGCCATCGGCACCTTCGGCCCGGGGACACCCGTACCGGCCGCCATGGAACGCGCGATCGCGGCGGTCGCCGCCTGGAAGCTCGGCCTGAGCGGCGTCGACCCCCTGGGCAAGGCGCGGCTCACGTCCACCAACGACAACAGTCGCTATCCCAAGGGGACTTCGGCCTCGTTCGACGCGATATCCGGCCACCGCGACGGCTTCGCCACCAACTGCCCCGGCGAGGCGCTCTTCGCCCGGCTCCCCGCGATCCGCAAGCTCGCCGCGGACCTCCAGACCAAGGCCGCGGCGGCGCCCGCCACGGCCCGCCCGACGGCACCCGGTGCTGCCCGCCCGGCCGCGCCCGCCCCGGTCCGCCCGCCGGTCACCGCCAGGTGACCCTCAGCTCCCGCACGCCCGTGGGCCTGTCCGCGTCCGCCGAGGTGACCGTCAGCCGGACCCAGCGGGCCACTGCCCCCGCCCGGTAGGGCCGCCAGTTCTTCCGGTCGGCCGAGACGTCCAGGCGGTACGCGGCCGGGTGCGGCCCGGCCCACTCCGGTACGGCCGAGGCCGCCGCGCCCGTCCGCCCCAGGTCCACCGTCAGCGCCCCCGTCCGGCCGGCCGGGGACCAGACGGTGGCCGGGCTGCCGTCCACCGCGGCCGCCGCGTACAGCCCCGGGGCCTCGGAGTCCGCCGTCACCGGGCGGCAGCGGGCCGCGTCGTTCGTCGCCGCCAGGTCCGGGCGGCGGGTCGGCAGTGTCAGCGTGCCGTTCAGCAGGCGGGGACCGGCGGGGGAGTGGACGGTGAAGGGGGCGCCCGAGGTCAGCCGCACCGTCGTCGTGCGCGGGCCGATCACCACGTCGAACGTACGCCCCTGGTAGCGCAGGCCGGTCAGGGTGACGCCGCGCGCCAGCTGCGGCGGCAGCAGCGGATCGAGCCGCACCCCGTCCTCCCGCAGCCGCAGCCCGGTCAGCCCGTGCGTGAAGACCTGGAGGAAGCCGCCCTTCCCGGTCAGGAAGTCCTCGGCGGGCGCGCCCGCCAGCGGGTCCTGGGCCCCCGCCCTGGCACCCCGGGCCTCGCTGAACAACACGTACGGGCCACGGACGAACGGCCGTACCGCGCGCTGGAGATAGGTGTACGTCGCGCAGCCCGGCTCCCCGATCGCGGCCGCGTCGATCGCGTGCACCGAGTCGGTCATCGCCGGGCCGTCCGGGTCGGTGCGCGCCGCGTAGTGGTCGAGGGTGGCTGCGGCGGCGCCGGGCTCCATCGGCCACTCCAGCGGGTAGATCAGCAGCACCGTGTCGGCCTGCTTGATCGTCGAGCCGTCGTACCCCGCGTACTGGAGGAACAGCTTGCGCGCCGGGTCGTACGGGATGCGCAGCCCGTCCGCGACCCGCTGCCAGGCGTCCGGTGCGGGGTGGCCGAGCAGCCGGGCCGCGCGGGTGGCGTCGCGCAGGGAGGTGGCCGCGACCGCGTTGGTGTAGACCCCGTCGGTGACGCCGTTGCTGTACTCGTCGGGGCCCGCGACCTCCTTCAGCGAGTAGCCGCCGTCCGCGTCGGCGGTGGCCCGTGAGACCCAGAAGTCGGCCGCCCCCGCCAGCAGCGGCCAGCCGCTCCGGGCCAGCCACTCGCGGTCCCCGGTCGCCAGGTAGTACTGCCAGACGGCCAGCGCCACATCTCCCTGGAGGTGGATCTGGGTGACGCAGTGCGGCGGGTTCCAGCTCTGGCACTCGGACCACAGCTCGCCGCGGCTCGCCCCGGTCCAGGGATGGAACAGGCCCTGGAATCCCAGCTTCCGGGCGTTCTCGCGGGCCGCGCCGCGGGTGCGGTGGCGGTACTCGACGACGGAACGGGCCAGCTCGGGCCGGGTGACCAGCAGCCCCGGGTACATCCAGGTCTCGGCGTCCCAGAACACCATCCCCGCGTAGGAGTCGCTGGTCAGACCTGCCGGGGCGACACTGTCCCGGGACCCGGCCCGGGTGGACGCCAGCAGCCCGTACTGGGCCGCCCGCAGCCACTTCTGGAGTTCCGGGTCGCCGGGGACGGTGACGTCGGCCGCCCAGTCCCGCCGCCAGGCCGCCGCGTTCGCCGAGAGGACCCCGGACCAGCCCCGGCGGGCGGCCCGCCGGGCGGCGTCGCGCGCCGTGGTGCGCGGGTCGGAGGAGGTGAGCGCGGTGTCGACGCCGACGAACTTCTCGACGGTGTACGTGCGCCCGGCGCGTACCCGGTGCGTGCTCCGGGGTGTGAGCGCCGTCGTGGAGCCGCCGGAGCGTACCTCCTGGACGATCGCGCCCCGGACCTTGGTGCCCCGGGTGCGGAAGGTGCCGTCGGCGGCGAGGTCGATCCGGCGCGCGCCGCGCGGGTCGAGGCGCGCGGTGACGGTCGCGGTGCCGCTCCAGCGCGGGGTCAGGCGCAGCCGTACGGCGCCGGTGTGCACCGCGGACCGGTCGGCGAGCACCTCGTAGACCAGGTCGGTCGCGCGGCCGTCGGCCGTGGTCCAGCGCAGTGCGGTGCGCACCAGTCCGCAGCGCAGGAAGAGGGTCTGGCGGTAGTGCGAGATCCGCCCGGCGGGTGTGCCGGGGCCGTAGGTCTCCCCGCCGACGCGCAGGTCCAGGGCGGTCCAGCTGGGCAGCGCGGCGGCCACCTCGCGGCCGGCCGCGAGATCCGGTTCGCGGCCGAACAGGCCGGAGACGAAGGCGCCGTCGTAGCGCGGGGTGTACAGCGGCCAGCCGGTCTTCCCGCCCGGGGCGGCGTACCCGGCCCCGGCGGCCGGCACCCGGTGGCCCAGGTACCCGTTGCCGGTGTACGGGTCGTGACCGGCCGCCTCGCCGTAACGGGTGGACGTCGGCGCCCAGGCGGGGTCGGTGTCCCGGCCGCAGGCGGGGGCCGCCGGGGCGGGCGGTGCCGCCGCCCCCGAGAAGGGGGCCGGGGCGGCGGGGGCCGGGGAGGCGGCGAGCAGGGCGCCCGCGAGCAGCGACGCGAGGGGGACGAGGGCGGTGCGGGGGCGGATGCGCGGAAGGCTCACCGTACGACCGTAGAAAGCCGCGGCCCGCCCGGTGGTGCGCGGCGCGCGGGGTGATCGGGCGACGGCGCGGCCGTTCCGGGCGGGGCCGGGCCGGTGACGGGCGAGGCCGGGCCGATGACGGGCGGGGCCGGGCCGATGACGGGCGGTGGACACCCGGCGATGTGCGGTGGACACCCGGCGACGGGCCGATCCGGCCGTTCACGGGACCGGGGGCACCCAGGGACGCCGGGCCCGGGGGCAGCCAGGGACGCCGGGCCCGGGGGCAGCCAGGGACGCCGGGCCCGGGGGCAGCCAGGGACGCCGGGCCCGGCGGGGTCAGGTGGCGGGACCGGTCTTCAGGCCCGCGCCGCACAGCGGGACCACGACGCTCCGGTCCGTCCAGCCGCCGACCGCCGCCCAGCAGGCGACGCCCGTGGTCTCGACGTAGAGGCCGCGCGCGGCCAGATCCAGCTGGGCGGCGCGGATCTGGTCCTCGGTCACCGTGAGGAAGGTGCCGCCCGACTCCCGGACCGCGGCCAGGACGGCCCCGGCGCGTGGCGGACGGGTGATGGCGATGCCCTCGGCGAGGGTGGCGGCGGCCGGGCCCGCCGGGGCGTCGGGCAGCCCGTCGGCACCCGCCCGGAAGGCGGCGGCCAGCGGGGAGACCGCCTCGGCCTGGACGGCGATCAGCGCGGGCCGCCGGTCGATCAGCCCCCGGGCGTGCAGCTCGGCGGTGGCCAGGGCCGCGCCCAGCAGCAGTGTGCCGTTGCCGACCGGTACGGCGATGGCATCGGGCAGCCGCCCGCCGAGGTCCTCCCACAGCTCGTACACATAGGTCTTCGTGCCGTGCAGGAAGTACGGGTTGAAGACGTGCGAGGCGTAGAAGGTGCCGGGCATGTCGGCGGCGGCGCGGGCGGCGGCCGCGGTCGCCTCGCGGTCGCCCGGGACGATCTCCAGGCGGGCGCCGTGGGCCCGGATCTGCTCGGTCTTCTTCGCGGAGGTGCCCTCGGGGACGTACACCGTGCAGGGCAGCGAGGCGCGGGCGCAGTACGCGGCGACGGCCGTACCGGCGTTGCCGCTGCTGTCCGCGACGACGCGCTCCGGCGCGAGCCGCCGGGCCAGCTCCGCGAGCATCACCGCGCCGCGGTCCTTGAAGGAGAGCGTCGGCATCAGGAAGTCGAGCTTGGCCGAGACCGTCCCGGTGAGCGGGACGAGCGGGGTGCGTCCCTCGCCGAGGCTCGTCGCGGGCGCGGAGAGCGGCAGCACCTCCTCGTAACGCCACAGTGAATTGACGCGCCCCGCCAGGGAGTCGAGCGCGAGCGTGCCGGCGGGCTCGAACGCGAGGTCCCAGGGGCCGCGGCAGAGCGGGCAGCACCAGGTGAGAGCGGTGGTGTCGGCGCGGGTGCCGTCCTTCGGGCAGATGTATGAGGGCATGCGGTCAGCATGTCAGGCGCGTGACCGCCCCGTGGCGAAGGTATTGCGCAGCTTGGCGCACCCTTGTGCGATTCCCAAGAATCGGTCAATCTTTCGCTGTCGACGGGGACTTGGGCGGCGCGGCGATCCCACCAATGGATTGTCATGCCCATGCCTTTTCTTGTTCGGCAGCACTCCGTCTCGACGCACGTGATCCCCCACCTGAGCACCGCATATCGAGGAGGCCCCCCACATGTCAGTGACACGTCACACCCCCTTCGCCCGCCGAAGACTGGCCGCGGCGAGTGTGGTGGCGGGTGCGGCCCTCGCGCTGTCCGGCGCGGCGGTGTTCCCCGCCACGGCGTCCGGGCCCGCCGCCGAGGGCCGGATCCAGAACGCCGGTGCCCCGGGCACCATCAGCGGCAGCTACATCGTCACGCTCGACGAGTCGGTGGCCGAGGCGGGCTCCGCGAAGGGCCGGGCGCTCGCCGAGGAGTACGGCGCCAAGATCCGGAAGACCTACCGCGCCGCGCTCAACGGCTACTCGGTGCGGCTCTCCGAGGCGCAGGCGAAGAAGCTCGCCGCCGACCCGGCCGTCGAGTCCGTCGTGCAGAACCGGACCTTCCACGCCACCGGCACCCAGACCTCGCCGCCCTCCTGGGGACTCGACCGGATCGACCAGAAGTCCCTTCCGCTGAACCAGAGTTACACCTACCCGGACCACGGCGGCGCGGGCGTCACCGCGTACATCATCGACACCGGCGTACGGATCAGCCACAGCGACTTCGGCGGCCGGGCCTCCAACGGTTACGACGCCATCGACAACGACAACACCGCGCAGGACGGCAACGGCCACGGCACCCATGTGGCGGGCACCGTCGCGGGCACGTCGTACGGCGTGGCCAAGAAGGCGAAGATCGTCGCCGTCCGGGTCCTCGACAACAGCGGCTCCGGCACGACCGAGCAGGTCGTCGCGGGCATCGACTGGGTGACCGCGAACGCGGTCAAGCCCGCGGTGGCCAACATGAGCCTGGGCGGCGGGGCCGACCCGGTGCTCGACGCCGCCGTGCGCAAGTCCATCGCGTCCGGCGTGACCTACGCCGTCGCCGCGGGCAACGAGTCCACCGACGCCTCCACGAAGTCCCCGGCGCGGGTCTCCGAGGCCATCACGGTCGGCTCCACCACCAGCACCGACGCCCGCTCCAGCTTCTCCAACTACGGCACCGTGGTGGACATCTTCGCCCCCGGCTCGTCGATCACGTCGTCCTGGAACAGCGGCGACAGCGCCACCAACACCATCTCCGGTACGTCGATGGCGAGCCCGCACGTGGCCGGTGCCGCCGCGCTCTACCTGGCCGACCACCCGGGCGAGTCCCCGGCGCAGGTCTCCGCCGGACTGGTCGCCGCCGCCAGCACCGGAGTGGTCACCAGCCCGGGCACGGGCTCGCCGAACCGCCTGCTGAACGTCGGCACCGGCTCCACCACCCCGCCGACCGGCAAGAAGTTCGAGAGCACCACGAGCTACGGCATCGCCGACTACGCCACCGTCGAATCGCCGATCACCGTCAGCGGGGTCAGCGGCAACGCCCCGTCCGCGCTCAGCGTGCCGGTGGACATCACCCACACCTACAGCGGCGACCTGAAGATAGACCTGGTCGCGCCCGACGGTTCGGTCTACAACCTGAAGGCGTACGGGACCGGCGGCAGCGCCGACGACGTGAAGACCACCTACTCGGTGAACGCGTCCTCGGAGGTCGCCAACGGCACCTGGAAGCTCCGGGTCACCGACAACGCGGGCGGGGACACCGGGCGGCTCAACTCCTGGGGCCTGCAGTTCTGACCCCACGGGCGGCGGTGACGGCACGTCCGTCGTGACGAAGAGCCCGCCGTGATGACGCGCCCATGATGCGTGGAACATGGGCAGGACCTGCGCGGAACATGTGGGGCGGTTGCTTCGGCGGCCGCCCCACGGCCGTGCGCCGGGAGGCGGCCGGCTCACGCCGGAGCCGGGAGCGGCCCGGGTGAACCGGGGACGGGTGCCGGCCGTGCAGGGGGCGGGAGTTCTCCGGCGGCCGGTGGCCGGGTCCGCGCGGGCGCGCGGCGGGACCGGGCGGGGCGTGTGCGGGGCCGGGCCGGGCGTGTGCGGGGCGCGGCCGTCCATGCGCGGACGGGGAGCGAATCATCACTTCGGGTGAATCTCTGGCCCATGCTTGCGGTTCACAACCGACGGTTGTCAATCTGTTGCAGTCCGTCAACCTGTTGGGAGTGGCCTGTGGCTTTCGGTGAGCAGCCGGCGTATCTGCGCGTCGCGAGCGATCTGCGGGAGAAGATCGTCAGCGGTTCGCTGCCGCCGCATACGCGTCTGCCTTCGCAGGCCCGTATCCGCGAGGAGTACGGCGTCTCGGACACCGTCGCGCTGGAGGCGCGGAAGGTGCTGATGGCCGAGGGTCTGGTGGAGGGCCGTTCCGGCTCCGGTACGTATGTGCGCGAGCGTCCCGTCCCCCGGCGGATCGCCCGTTCCGGCTACCGCTCGGCGGCCGGGGCCAGTCCGTTCCGCCAGGAGCAGACGGCGGAGGGGGTGCACGGGACGTGGGAGTCGCGCAGCGAGCAGGAGGCGGCGAGCGCCGAGGTCGCCGCGCGCCTGGGCATCGAGCCCGGCGACCGCGTGATGCGGACGGCCTACACCTTCCGTGAGGCCGGGGAGCCGATGATGCTCTCCACCTCCTGGGAGCCGCTCGCCGTGACCGGGCGTACGCCGGTGATGCTGCCGGAGGAGGGGCCGCTGGGGGGCTGCGGGGTGGTCGACCGGATGGCCGCGATCGACGTCGTCGTGGACAACGTGGCCGAGCAGGTCGGCGCGCGCCCGGGGCTGGCGGAGGAGCTCCTGGCGCTCGGCGGTGTGCCGGGCCATGTGGTCATGGTGATCGAGCGGACGTACTACGCCTCGGGCCGGGCGGTCGAGACGGCGGACGTGGTGGTGCCCGCCGACCGCTTCCGGGTCGGGTACCACCTCCCGGTCCGGTGAGCCGCCGGTCGCCGTGACGAGCATGTGCTTGTCATGGCCCGGTCGTAAGGTGCCTCGCAGGGGCGTATCCGGTCGGATGCGCCCCTTTTCGCTGCTTCCCGTCACCCTCCCGTCGCTCCTTCCCGGCCCCTCCGGCTCCCCTTGGGGGCGCTCCTCCCCGGCCCCTCCGGCTCCCCTCGGGCCCTCTCGGGCCTCCCTCTCTCGGCCTTCTTCCCGGCCTTCTCGGCCTGATCGGTGCCTCTTTGTGTAATTACGTATCCGTTGAGTGAAGGTCAGGCGTACGCTCGCGCATATGCGTACTGCGGTTTCCTGGGGATCCTTAGTGAGGTGCACGATGTTCGTGGGAGGGGCACGGTCCGGGGGAGGCGCGCGATGAGCGACAGCGGCGCCACTCTTCCCTGGCTGGTCATACGACAGGACGACAACGGCAATCGCTACCGCGTCGGCCACTACGCCACGCAGGGCGAGGCCCAGGCGATCGCCGACAAGCTCGACGGCCGCGGGCACGAGCAGCTCTACTGGGTGGAGCGCGTCGAGCGCGGCCCCCGCGCCTGACCCCGCCCGCGACCTCCGCCCGCGCCCCGGCGTCCGCCGGGGGTCCGCCGCCTCGTTAGGGTCCTTGCGACCTGGCGGTACGAACGAAGGCGGAAGCGATGTCGGGCCTGATCGACACGGTGGCATGGGTGCGGGTGGAGGACGGCAGGATTCTCTGCGCCCGATCGCGGGGGAAGGACGTCTTCTACATCCCCGGCGGCAAGCGCGAGGGGCGGGAGACCGACCTCCAGACCCTGCTGCGCGAGGTCGAGGAGGAGCTGAGTGTGGCCATCCTCCCCGCCACGGTGTCCCCGATGGGCACGTACGAGGCGCAGGCGCACGGCCATCCCGACGGCGTGGTCGTACGCATGAGCTGTTACGCGGCCGATTACCGGGGAACGCTGACGGTCAGCAACGAGATCGAGGAGATGGCCTGGTTCTCGTACGCCGACCGGCCGCTCGTCCCGCCGGTCGACCAGCTGCTGTTCGACGACCTGAAGGCCGCGGGCGCGCTGCGCTGACCCGGGGGCCGGCCGGGCGGTCGGGACGGTCCGGGCGGGACGGCCCTCCGGGCGGTCGGACGGGCGGCCCTCCGGGCGGTCGGAACGGTGGCGGGCGCCACGGCGGCGGCGCGTGCCGGAGCCGTGTGCGCCCTCTCCGTCCTGCTCACCTGTTCGTGTGCGCGGCCATACACCCGTACGCCCCACGTGTCGTTCCTGGCGGTAATTCGTCCTGATTATCGGGTATGTGCTGAGTAGTCCTCGCACACGGGACGTCCGCGCTGCTGGTCTTGGGAAGTGGTCGGCGTGATCGACACCGAAGGCGACATCGCCGAGTGGACCTTCCCGGCTGAGCCGGGCGCCGCACGGTCCGCACGGCACGCCGTCCGGGGTGCGCTGAGCGCCTGGGGAATCGACGGCGCCACCGGGGACATGACGGTTCTGCTGGTCAGCGAGCTGGTCACCAACTCGATGCGGTATACATCCGGCCCCATCGGCGTGCGGTTGGTGCGTCCCCGGGCCGACGGCGAAACCGTCGCCGCCCCTTCCGGCCTGCTGGTGGAGGTCTCCGATCCGCTTCCGGATCCCCCCACCGAACGTATGGCTGGGCCGGAGGACGAAGGGGGCAGGGGGCTCCAGCTGGTGGCGTGTTCCGCGCAGCGCTGGGGGACCAGGCGCGGAAAGACCGGCAAGACCGTGTGGTTCGAGCTGGCTCTGCCTGGTTAGGAGAGGGGTGGGACGGACTGCGATCACGGCTCGGCCGCAAGCGGGCTGAAAGGGACTGAGACCGTGCTGTGATCGTGAACGCCGTGTCGGTTGGGGCCGGAGTGCTGAATACTGCGGGCAGGACCGGTCCGGTGTGTGAGCTGGAGGGGACGGTCGCGTGAGCGAAATACCTGGGACAGCGGGCGGCATCATGTGGCAGAGCAGCCCGCCTGGCTCGATCTACGACTACATCAGGGTCGCCTCCTTCTCGATCGGCCCCGATGGCCGGATCGAGCAGTGGAGCAGCCGGGCAGCCGGCCTTTTCGGCATGGGCGCCGACAAGGCGGTCGGCATGGACCCGGTCGACGTCTTCATGCCCGCCGCACTGCACACCGAGGGGCGGCGCCGGATCGCCGAGATCCTCGACGGCAAGGAGTGGACGGGCCTGGTCCCCTTCCGGATGCCGGGCGAGCGGGCCGTGCACGGGCTCGCCGAGATCTATGTGATGCCGAGCGAGACGGCGCGCGGGGAGCGGGCCGCGCTCTGCATCGTCGTGGACGTCCGGGCGCTGCGCCACATCGAGACGGACCTGGCGGCCTCGCAGGCCATCTTCGGTCAATCGCCCTTCGGGTTCGTGCTGTTCGGTACGGACCTGGCGGTCGTCCGCGCCAACCAGCGGTTCGCCACCGTCTTCGGCGGCCGGGCCGACGACCACCGCGGCCGCACCGTCGAGGACTACCTCTCCGCCCCCGAGGCCGACCGGCTCACCGCCACCCTCCGGCGCGTCCTGGAGACCGGGGTCTCCGTCACCGACCTCCAGCTCGTCGGCACGGCGCCCGGCGAACCGGGCAGCCGCCACTGGTCCATGAACCTGTACCGGGTGCACTCCGGCTCGGGCCGACCCGTCGGCGTCGCCGGGCTCGCCACCGATGTGACCCGCCGCCACATCGCCGCCCGCGAGGCCGCCAGCGCCCGCCGCAACCTGGCCCTGCTCAACGAGGCCAGCGCCCGCATCGGCAACTCCCTCGATCTGGAGACCACCGCCCGCGAGCTCCTCGACGTGGCCGTGCCCGGCTTCTGCGACCTCGCCTCCGTCGACCTCTACCAGGGGCTGCTGACCGGCGACGACGCCCCGCCGGGCAGCTGGGACTCGCTGCGCCAGGAATCCGTCGGCGGCTCCGCCGAACTGCGCCGGGTCGCCCTGGCCAGCGCGGTGGCGGACGCGCTGCCCGAGGACGACGGGGAGAGCGGCACGCCCCGGCTCGGCTCCGTGCACCGTTTCGCGTTCAACTCGCCGTGCGCCGTGGCCCTGCGCACCGGCCGGGTCGAGGACGTGCCCGGCGACGACCGCGGATTCGTCCAGTCCACGCTCGCCGTGCCGATGGTCGCCCACGACACCGTCGTCGGTCTCGTGCAGTTCTCCCGCACCAAGGGCAGCGAGCCCTTCGGCGAGCGGGACCGGGGGCTCGCCACCGAGCTGGCCGCCCGCGCCGCCGTCTGCATCGACAACGCCCGCCTCTACCGGCGCGAGCACGAACGCGCGCTGATCCTCCAGCGCAGCCTGCTGCCGCCGGGCGACCCGGTCGCCGCGGGCCTCGACATCGCCTGCCGCTACCTCCCCGGCAACACCGCCACCGAGGTGGGCGGCGACTGGTTCGACGTGATCGAGCTGCCCGGCCACCGCACCGCGCTCGTCGTCGGCGACGTGATGGGGCGCGGGCTGCGGGCCGCCGTGGCCATGGGCGAACTGCGCACCGCCGTACGGACCCTGGCCCTGCTGGACCTGGAACCCGCCGAAGTCCTCGCCGCGCTCGACGAGGTGGCCCGCGGGCTCGGCACCCCCGGCGGGGTCACGGCCGACGGCGGCTCCCAGTGGCCCTCCCGGGCCGCCCACAAGTCCCGCGAGGCCGACCTCTCCGAGGTCTACCTGGCGACCTGCGTCTACGCGGTCTACGACCCGGTCACCCGGCGGTGCACCTTCGCCAACGCGGGCCATCTGCCGCCCGCCGTCGTCGAACCGGGCAAGCGGGCCCGGCTGCTAGACGTACCGCCCGGGATGCCGCTCGGCGTCGGCGGCGAACCCTTCGAGGAGGTCGAGATCGACCTCGAGGAGGGCTCCCTGCTCGCCCTCTACACCGACGGGCTCGTCGAATCCCGCGACCACCCGCTCGACGAGGGCCTCGACGCCCTGCGCGGCGCGCTGGTCGAGCCGGAACGGCCGGTCGAGGAACTCTGCGACCACGTACTGACCACGCTCGACACCCGGCACGGCGAGGACGACATCGCCCTGCTGATGGCCCGTATCCAGGGCCTGCCCGCCGAGGCGGTCGGCGACTGGCGGCTGCCCCGCGAGCCCCGCTCGGTGGGCCGGGCCCGTGAACTGGCCCGTGACCGGCTGCTCGCCTGGGGTCTGGACGACCTGGTGGACACCACCGAGCTGCTGGTCAGCGAGCTCGTCACCAACGCCCTGCGGTACGGGGAGGGCGAGATCAGGCTCCGGCTGCTGCGCGACCGCACCCTGGTCTGCGAGGTGTGGGACGCCGGGCTGGTCCAGCCCCGGCGGCGGCGGGCCCGCGACACCGACGAGGGCGGGCGCGGACTCCAGCTGGTCGGACTGCTCAGTGTGGGCTGGGGGTCGCGGCGGACCCCGCGTGGCAAGACCGTCTGGTTCGAACTGGCCCTTCCCGACGGGGAACCGGCCGCCGAGCTCTCCATCGACCAGCTGCTCAGCATGTACTGAGCGGGGTGCGCGCAACGGACGGCCGGGGTCACGATCCGGTCTTCAGGGCGGCCAGCCGGGCCTCGATCTCGGCCCGGTCGCCCAGCGCGTCCAACTGCTCGAACTGGGCGTCCAGGGACGAGGCGGCCAGCTCCCGCTTGCCCGCCGCACGGGCCTCCTCGCGCCGCACCTTGTCCTCGAAACGGCCGATCTCGCCGGCCGGATCGAGGAGGTCCACGCTCTTGACCGCGTCCAGCATGCGGTTCTGTGCCTCGGCGGACTTGGCGCGGGCCACCAGTTCGTCCCGCTTGGCCCTCAGCTCCGACAGCTTCTCCTTCATCCGGTCCAGACCCGACTTCAGCCGGTCCACCACCTCGGTCTGCGCGGCGATCGTCGGCTCCGCGGCCTTCGCCTCCTGCTCCGAGCGGAGCTGGCGGCCGAGCGCGACCTTGGCGAGAGCGTCGAACCGGTCCGCCTCCGCCGCCGAGCCCGCCGCCCGCAGCTCGTCGGCCTTCCGGCTCGCGGCCAGGGCCTTGCCGCCCCACTCCCTCGCCGCCTCCACGTCCTCCCGGTGGTCCTGCTCCATCAGGCGCAGGTTCCCGATGGTCGAGGCGATCGCCTGCTCCGCCTCCGCGATGTTGGCGGTGTAGTCGCGGACCAGCTGGTCCAGCATCTTCTGCGGGTCCTCGGCCTGGTCGAGCAGTGCGTTGATGTTGGCCTTCGCCAGCTGGGTGACCCGGCCGAGAACGGTCTGCTTGGACATCGACGTCTCCTCGTCGTGAAGGGAGTGGACGGGGTGGTGCGTACGGGTCGTTCAGAAGCGGCCGCCGCCCCCGCGCCGGCCCCTGGTCCCCCCGCCGCCGAAGCTGCCCGGCCCGCCGCCACCGCCCCCGGCGTACCCCCCGCGTCCGCCTCCGCCGCCGCCCAGCAGGCCGCCCAGGATGATTCCGCCGAGCACCGCGCCGCCGACCCCGCTGCCGCCCGCCGGGCCGCCGACCGCCCCGCCCGGACCGCCGTACGACCGCACGTCGTGCTCCGCCAGCCGCCGGGCCTGCCCGGCCAGCGCGTCAGCCTGCTGCACCTCGGCGAGCGCCGCCTGCGGATCGCCCGTCCCGGCCAGCTCCCCGGACCGCTCCAGCCGCCGCTGGGCCTCCGCGAGACGGGTACGGGCCTGACTGCCCACCGCGCCCCGGCTGGTGGCGATCAGGTCGGCCGCGGCGGCGACCGAGGAGCGCGCGGTGAGCGTCGCCCCGTCCAGCAGGGCGAGGGCCCGCCGGTCGCCCTCCTCCCGCTCCCGGGCCCCGGCCAGCGCCGCGTCCAGCGCCGTGTCCGCCTCCTCGACCCGGCGCAGCGCGTCGATCGGGTCGTACGGGCCGGCCGCCAGCTCCCCGCGCACCGCCTCGATCACCGACCGGGCCCGTGCGATCCGGCCCCGCAAGTCCGCGGTCGGCACCCCGGCCCCGGTGCCTTCGAGCAGCCCGCCCGCGTCGGCCAGATCGGTCTCCGTCTCGGCCAGCGCGCCGGGCAGCCGGTCCGCCGCCTCCGCCAGCTCCCGGGCCCGCCGCTCCACCGCGTCGACCAGGGTGGCCGCCTGGTCGACGGCGCCCTCACCGGCCCGGATGTACACCGCGGCAGCCGAGCGGTCCGCCGCGTCCACCGACTGCCGGGCCCGGTTCAGGTTCGAGGTGGCGAACAGCAGCCGGTCCCTGGCCTGTTCCAGGTCCTCGGCGGCGGCCGCCGAGGCGGAGGCCGCGTACCGCCCGCGCATCGCGATCAGCGCGGCCTCGGCGCCCGGGACCCGGCCGGCCAGGTCCCGGAACGCCGTCTCGGCCGCGGCGAGTGCCTGCGGGGCCTCGCGTTCCAGGGCGCGCAGCCGGTCGAAGTCCCCGGACACCGCGTCGAGGCGGGCGCCCGCGTCCGCGCAGCGGGCGAGGATCTCGTCGAGCATCCGGCGCCGGTCCGTGTCGTCCTCGGGGAAGGCGTCGTCCAGCCGCTGACGCACCCGGAACGCGATGGTCAGCTCACCCTTCGCGAAGTCGACGGCGGAGGTGAACGGGGCCGCCGCCTCCTCGCCGAACTGGGCGGTGGCGAAGCCCAGCTCCTCCTCGCTGGTGCGGACCGCGTCATCGGTCTCCACCAGTGCCTCCTTCGCCCGGGCGTCCAGCTCCGGCAGCGGCACCGGCGGGCCGCCGGGCCCGGCGGCCGGTCCCCAGCCCTTCGCGGCGGGCGTGGTGCGGGTCGCGCCGCGCCGTCTGCGCCGGGTGTACGCGTAACCGGCCGCGGCCGCCGCCCCGCCCACGACCACCACCGGGAGGACCAGATCGGCGGTGTTCGTACCGCCGGAACCGGAGCCGCCGGGGTCGGCGGGGCCGGGGGTGAGGGACGGAGCGGGGACCGGCTCGTCGGCCAGCACCGCCGCGTAGCCGTCCGCCGCACCGATGGCCGCGCCCGCCCAGTCGTGCACCCGCAGCGCGGGCTCGATCGCGGTGCCCGCCACGTCCCGCAGCTGGGCGTCGGTGAGCCGGGAGTCCCGCTCCACGGTGTAGGCGTACCGCCGGTCGTGGGTGGCGACGGCCAGCAGCACGTCGTCCCGGCCGAGTCCGTTGCGGTCGGCCGTCGCGTCGGCCCAGCTCTGCGCGGACCGGCCGGAGAAGTCGCGTACGTACACCACGAAGAGCTGGACGCGGCGGTCGGCGTAGAGCCGGTCGAGCGCGGCCCGCACCTGGTCCGTACGGTTTCCCAGCGCGTCGACCCGGTCGGTGATCTGCCCGTCCCGGGACAGGTCCACGGGGCCGTCGGCGAGGGCCGGACGCGCGGCGGGAAGGGCCAGCCAGCCCGCCGCCAGCAGCATGGCGAGCACGGCCCGGCCCGGTACGGATATTCGGGTACGGCTCACGAGCGGCGTCACGTTTGTGAGGCTATGTCCGCCCTCCGTGACCCGCGACCCGGAACCCGGCCGTGCATACTGCGACGGCACACCGCACACGGGGGGAGACGGATGTGTTCACCGCGACGGGGCGCGCGGCCCGGGGAGCACGGGAGCGGATCGGCCGGTTCCGCTGGACCTGGCCGCGGCGGATCGCGCTGGGCGCGGCGCTGGTGCTGGTGGTGCCGGTCCTCGCCGCGGGCGTCGCCCTGCGGATCGGCTACGCGGGCGACCCCGGCGACGGCACCCGCACCCGGGGCCGCGACGCGATCTGGCTCGGCCACGCCTGGGTCGACGGGCGCAAGGACGACACCGACCTCGCCGCCTTCGCCGCCCGGATCAGGGGCACCGGCATCAAGGACCTGTACGTCCACGCCGGTCCGCTGGAGCACGACGGCACCCTGCCCGCCCGCCGCTACCCGCGGGCCGGGTGGCTGATCGACGCCGTGCACCGCGTCCTGCCCGGCGTCCGGGTCCAGGCCTGGCTCGGTGACGTGCTGGCCACCGAGGGGCCCGACGGGCTGCGCCTGGAACGGGCCGCGTCCCGCGCCGCCGTGGTCGCCTCGGCCCGGCAGATCCTGGACGCCGGGTTCGACGGCGTCCACTTCGACCTGGAGCCGCTGCACTCCGGCGACCGCGACTATCTCTCGCTCCTCGACGACCTCGGCGCACTCACCGGCGCACGCGGGGCGCGGCTCTCGGTCGCCGCCCACCAGATCGACCCCCTCCCGGCGGCGCACCGGGTGAACGGGGCGCTGACCGGCCGCCAGAAGTGGTGGTCGCAGGAGTTCTTCGGCCAGGTCGCCCGCCGGGTCGACCAGATCGCCGTCATGTCGTACGACACCTGGATGCCGCTGGAGGGGCTGTACGGCGGCTACGTCGCCCGGCAGACGGCGCTGGCCCTCGAGGTGACCCCGAAGGACACCGACCTGCTGATGGGGCTGCCGTTCTTCCACGAGGACGACCTCGGCCACCACGAGTCCGCCGAAACCGTCGCGGCCGCGGTCCGCGGCACCCGGCTGGGGCTGGGG